>QWPU01000043.1:13057-13527 GCA_003671065.1 Planctomycetota bacterium
ATCAAGGACCAGTGTTGGACCCCATGGCCGTCCCCGCTCCCACCGTCGACGAAAACCTCGAGATCCCCAGCGGCCGCGGCGTGATGCTCATCAAGGCGTACATGACGGAAGTCGCGTATCTGCCGCCAGGGAACAAACTGCGGATGGTGTATCGCAAGCCTAAGGCGCAGGCTCAGGGCTAGGGCGCAGGGCTAGGGCTCAGGCCTACCGCCACACCGCGCTCAACGATAAACGAACGACCCCGCGGCATAACCGCGGGGTCGTTCATGTTTGTAGCCGTGGTTTGAGCGCCGACTTAGTTCGCCGAAATCGTTCGTTCGAACATGACACCTGCTGCGCTGCGGAGTTTCACGCTCCACTCAGGTCCGCCGTCTTCTTCTTCGAGTTCGACTTCGTGCACCGTCGAGCCCGCAAGCGTTGCAGCCGCTTGCGCAACCGCGCTGGCCGCGCTGACGGTCACGCTGCTGAGC
>QWPU01000044.1 GCA_003671065.1 Planctomycetota bacterium
CAAGCGTGAAGGTTGCAGCATACATCATGTTCTGTGTGGCGTGTAACTTTGAGAGGACGGTCATCGTGAAGTCTGAGGGCGGATGAGATCGATGTGTTCGTCGATGTGTTCGGCGATGTGTTCGGCGATGTGTTCGGCGATGTGTTCGTCGATGTGTTCGGCACCGAAGCGCACTCGCAACTTCGCCATCGAAGGCTCGTCGCGCAGGCACGAAGATACGCAACCTCCATGCAACATGATGCCGCGTGTTGCGGCAATTTCATTGGACAGTTGGGTTTCTGATTTCAGCCTCTCGCAGCTCTCAGCGCGTTGGGACCTTGACGAGCGGTCGCCCGATGTCGCTGCGGAAAAACGCGCCTGGAAAGCGGATCTTTGCGGCGGCGGCGGTCGCCAGTTCGCAGGCCCGTTCATGGGTTGCGGCGAGGGCTGTGATTGAGAGCACTCGGCCGCCGTTGGTCAGCAATTTGCCATGCTTGCGCACGGTTCCGGCGTGAAAGATCAGGATGTCTTCAGTCGCAGTGCGGTCAATTGCGCGGGCGTCGTCGATGCCTTCGATCTCCAAGCCCTTCGCGTACTCATTGGGATATCCCTTCGAGCACACGACTACGCAGCATGCAGCGCGCGAATCAAAGGACAACTCGATCTCGCTGAGTTGTTCGGTCGCCGTCGCGTAGCAGGCCTCGAGCAGATCACCGTTGAGCCGCGCCATAATCGGCTGCGTTTCAGGATCACCAAAGCGCGTGTTGAATTCGAGCACCTTTGGGCCTGCGGGTGTCATCATCAAGCCCGCGTAGAGGACGCCGTGAAACGGGATATCCATGCGCTTGAGCGCGTCGATCGTTGGCACGAAGACATCGCGCTCCACCACGCGCATGAGTTCCGCAGTTGCCGTTGCTGTTGGCGAAAACGCGCCCATTCCGCCCGTGTTTGGACCAGTATCGCCTTCACCCACGCGCTTGTGATCTTGTGCAGGATCGAGAATCCAAAACGACTTGCCATCGCACAACGCGAGCACACTCACTTCAGGACCTTCGAGCAGATCTTCGATGAGAATCGTCGTGCCTGCATCGCCAAAGATCCTGCGGCCAAGACACGCATCAACCGCGCGGCGCGCTTGATCGACCGTCGGGCAGACCATCACGCCTTTGCCGGCGCACAGGCCCGTGGCTTTCACCACGCAGCCATCGATACGCGTGTCAACATACGCCAGCGCTTGCTCGAGATCGTTGAACACGCGGCCTTCACCAGTGGGCACACTTGCCGCGCGCATGACTTGTTTCGCGAAGGCTTTGTCCCATTCAAGTTGCGCGCCGCCGCGCGTTGGCCCAAAGACGAAACGCTTTCCTGGCTCGCTCAATTTCGTCGCGTAATCGGCGGCAAGAGGACCTTCAGGACCAATGACAACGAGAGTGACATCTTCGCGTTCGCACCAACGGCACAACCGAAAAACATCCTTCGTTGGCTCAGGGCAGACGCGACCGAGTTCGAGGATTCCCGCGTTGGCATCAGCTTCTACCCACAGCGTTCCAAGCCGCGGACTCTGCTTGAGTTTCCATGCGAGCGCGTGTTCGCGACCTCCTGTTCCGAGGAGCAACACATTGACGGTCTTTGGGCAACGAAAGCTAGGAGTCGAAGAAGACATAGAGAGAAACAGCTGGCTGTGGGGACGCAGTGACGCGAGGGAATCAGACGAAGGACGCGGCGTGACGCGGCGCGACACTGTATCGAGCAATCCTGTTAGATTGCGAAGCCCGCTTTCGCGCTCTGAGGGCGCTCGCAAACTCGGAACTATTCATGACCCGCAACTGCTCATCGTTCCTGCCAGTGTGCTCCCGACTTCTCGCGAATTCGATGTTCGCCGCTTCACTGTTTGTGGTGACCAGCGCGATTCACGCGCAGTCGCCTGAGATGCTCGCGAAACTCAATGCGCCGTGGGCGCTCGTGACTGAGAATGGCAAGAGCGCGACTCGCCTGTTTACGGCGTATCTCGATCTCACGAAATCGCCCGTTGAAGTCGGCGAAGAGTTCAATCAGACCACGATTTACCCAGGCATGACTGGCTTTGCCGAGGTCGCCAAGTGGGCCGAGGCGAACTCGATGATGGGCAAGGCGCTCATCGACCTGCAGAACTGCCAAGTGCTCGGGGTTCCCTACGGAACGACTGGTGTCGATCCGCGGTTTGTTGAGCGCGGGCTCACTGCGACCGTGCAACTTGATGGCGAGCTCGTCACGGTGAATTTTCCCTATCTCCAAGCCTTGGACACCATCAGCGCCTATGTCGCGGCCGAGATGTATCGCCTTGCGGAAGCAGGGAAGTTTGATGAAGGGTTTACCATCGGCGTCGCTCACTTGCGCGTGCTGCGTCAAGCGGTCGACGCGACGATGTATGGCGAAAAGTCCGCGGCAATGACCATGCTTTGCGAAGCGCTTTCGGTGCATCGCGATCTGCTCTATGTCTATCGCGACAAGATGACGGTTGATGCGCTCAAGAAGTTGGCGACGAAGGAATATCCCTTTCTCAAGCCCTCGGAGAACGAGCGATTCAAGCGATTGTCGATGCCTGAGGGTGATCTCATCGTTGCTGAAGCGGTGCTCAACACGGTGTTTAGTCAGGATGGGCAACCCGATCTTGAGAAGTTCGCGAAGACCTTCTCTGTGCTGCAATCGCAGCCTGAACCACTCACCGCCTTTGGCGCGGCGAAGCGTTGGTCGAAGATTGCGACCGTTCACGGCAGCCTTGAAGCGAGCAACAAGAAGTTGACTGACATCTACGACGACTGGTGGCGTCGCTGGCGCATGCGCGCGTACGACCCGATGCAGTCGCTGCCGACGGAACTCTCGCGCGCGAATCCTGTGAAGTACGCAGCGGTTGTTCTCGTCGCGCGCGACATCGAGAGCCTGTTTGAATTGCGTCGTCGCCTTGGCGTTGAAGTGTCGGGAACTATTATTGCCGCGGGTCTTTGTGGATACCGAAACCAGTTTGACACATGGCCAGACAAGATCGAAAAATCGTACACGCAGTTCTTTCCACAGCGCTATGACTTCGATCCGTATGACAAGGACTACGGCCGTCTGCTCTATACCTATCTCGGCAGCGCGAAGAAGGGCATCGACAGTTCGTTTGGTCGTATCGAAGTGAAGAACTGTGTGCTCTATGCGCGTAACGGCGATGGCGAATCGAACAGTGCTGCTCGTCACGCGGTCGGCGGCAAGAGCGACGATTTCGTGGTGTTTCCGCCGCTTCGCGCGATTTCACGCGGTCAAGCGCAATAATGTGATGCGCGGTGTGATCTAGAGTTTGAGTCGTAAGTTTGTATTTTGGATTTGATTGGAGATGCGATGTCGGCGAATGCGCACATTGACAGTGCTGTTGAAAAACAGGTTGAAAAAATAGTGATCATCGGTTCTGGCCCTGCGGGTTGGACTGCTGCGATTTACGCCGCGCGCGCGAACCTCGCGCCGCTCGCGATCATTGGCGTTCCTGCCGCGAATCCAGCGCCTGTGCTTCCAGGTGGGCAGTTGATGCTCACTACGGAAGTCGAGAACTATCCTGGGTTTCCTCACGGTGTTTCGGGCCCTGTGATGATGGCCCTGTTTCAAGAACAAGCTGAACGCTTCGGCACGCGCATCAACCACGCCGATGTCACGCGTTGCGATTTCACGCAGCGTCCATTCGTGCTTGAAACCAGCGAAGGCGCGACCATTCGCGCCCACGCTGTGATCATCGCAACAGGCGCGACCGCCAACTGGGTTGGTCTTGAGAACGAACTGCGTCTTGCCACCACTGGCGGCGGCGTGAGTGCATGCGCGGTGTGTGATGGCGCGTTGCCGTGCTATCGCGATCAACCGCTCGCAGTCATTGGCGGTGGTGACACTGCGATGGAAGAAGCGAGTTACCTCACGAAGTTTGCGTCGATGGTCTATGTGATTCACCGCCGCGATTCGTTCCGTGCATCAAAGGCGATGCAAGCGCGCATTCTTGATAACCCGAAAGCGAAAGCGGTGTGGAACTCCACGCTCGTTGATGTGATCGGCAAGGACTTCATTGAAGCGGTCGTGCTTGAGAATGTCATCACCAAAGAACGCACGAATCTCCCTGTGAAAGGGCTGTTTATTGCGATCGGTCACTCGCCTGCAACAAAGTTTCTGCAAGGCAGCGGGATCGAGTTCGACAGCGCCGGCTATGTGGCGTTGCACACGCGCACGAGTCACACGAACATCGAAGGTATCTTTGCGGCGGGGGATGTCGCGGATAGCGCGTATCGACAAGCGGTGACTGCGAGCGGCATGGGTTGCCAAGCTGCGATTGATGCGGAGCGTTGGCTTGCGGCGCATGGTGTTCATTGATGGCGTGCATTGATGATGTGCATTGATGGCGTGCATTGAGTCACGAGTCAGCTTCAGGTAACAGTCGCGTCACAATCTTGGCACCAACGCAATCGCCCCACACATTAATGGTGGTGCGCGCCATGTCGAGCAAGCGATCGACGCCGATGATGAGACCGATGGCGCTCACGGGAATTCGATCAACTCCGCGGCCTGCGAGACTGGTGTTGACGGCTGCGATGACGATCACGAGCGTCACCAATCCTGCGCTGGGAATTCCTGCAGCGCCGATTGCTGCGAGTGTTGCGGTGAGTACCGCGATGATGAGATCCGTCGTCGTGAGCTCGACGCCGCAGAGTTGAAACAAGAACAACGCCGCGACCGCTTCATAGAGCGCCGTTCCATCGAGATTGAGCGTCGCGCCCAGCGGAATCACGAAGTTGGTTGCGCGTGGCGAGCATCCGCCAGGACCCGTGCATTCACGCACAGTCACTGGAAGCGTCGCGTTACTTGAACTCGTTGCGAATCCTGTAAACAACGCGCGTCGCACGCTCCACATGAACATCCAACCGTTGCAGCGCGCGAATACGCACGCAAGCAGCGGAAGAACGATGAAGCCGTGAATGAAGAGACCAAGCAGCACGACGAGCATGTACGCGCCGACTGCGCCGCCGACGCTACTGAGACCAACGCGACCGATGATGCCAACGAGAAAGCAGAAGAGTCCGATGGGCATGAGCCACAAGATCCACTGGATGACCGCGAGCATGGCGTGAAAGAGTCCGTCGATGACTTCGCGTGCGATGCGCGTGCGTTCGCCACCTGCAGCGAGACCGAGACCGAGCATGATGGAGAAGACGATGACGCCGATGGTGTTGCCTGCAGCCGCTTCGCCGATCGGAGATTTTGGAAGCAGTTGTTGAAGGATGCCGCTCCACGCGCCACCGATGCCTGTTGCTTCGTTCGCAGTGAGCGTGGCCAGACGCGTGGCGTCGCTGCGATACGCCGTCTCACCAAGCGCAAGCAAACGCGCGCTTTCTTCGGGACTCAAGCCAGAACCAGGACGAATCGTCTCGACCAGAATCGTGCCGAGCGTTGCGGCGCACAGCATGCAGCCGAGATAAAACGCGGCCACGAGAAGCCCGAGCATGCCGAGGCGTTTGGGGTCGCCAATGCTCGAAATGCCGTGAATCACCGCGACTACAACCAGCGGGATGAGAATCATCTGCAGCGGCCGCAGCAGCAACAGATTGCCTGCGAGCATCCAGTTTGAATCCACTGCGAGCGCGCCGTTAGACCGATACATCCACTCGCCAACAACAACGCCAATGACAAGCGCGCTGAGGATCGCAAGCGTTTGCGTGCCCGCGTGCCGAGACGATGGCGCCGTCGAATTCGTCGAAGTCATGCCGCGATGGTAACGCAGCGAATCATCGCGTCACACCAGCGGCGGCGCCGTACTTCGCACATGCGTCTCAACGAGTTGCTCAGGATCAACTGGTCCAGGCGCATCGCTCATGAGATCCATGCCTGATTGCGTCTTTGGAAACGCAATGACATCGCGAATGTTGTCAGTGCCAACAACATGCATGACGAGGCGATCAAGTCCAAACGCGATACCACCGTGCGGTGGCGCGCCAAACTTCAGTGCATCAAGAAGGAAGCCGAACTTCATCTTCGCATCGGCTTCAGTAAGCCCAATGAGTCCAAAGACCGCCTCTTGCACTTTCATATCGTGGATGCGCACAGAGCCGCCCGCGATCTCACTGCCGTTAAGCACGAGGTCGTAGCCTGCGGAAAGACACGCGCCAGGATCAGTCGCAAGAATGCCGAATTGATCGGGATTTGGGCTGGTAAACGGATGGTGCAGCGCAACCCAACGCTTGCCTTCGTCGTCCCAATCGAACATCGGGAAGTCGATGACCCACACGAAGTTCCACTTGCCTTCTGGAATGATCGCGAGGTCGCGCGCGATCTTCTGGCGCAGTTCACCGAGCGTCTTGGTGGCGATGTCGTAGTGATCAGCCGCGAAGACAACGATGTCGCCTTGCACGAGACCGAGCTTGGCGATGAGTTCCGCTTTCACGGGCTCGCAGAACTTCGCGACGCCAGTTTCGAAACCGTTTGCACCGAGCTTCGTGAAGGGAATGCCGCCAGCCTTAAAGGTCTTCGCAAACTCCGAGTAACCATCAAGCACTTTGCGCGTGAGCTTCTCGTTGGGAGTCGGAATGCGAATCGCTTTCACAACGCCGCCGCGCCCGTTCTTCGAAAGCGCAAGCGCATCCTTGAACACCGCAAACTCAGTTTTGCCCGCGATATCGCTGACATCCGTGAGCTCAAGTCCGTAGCGCGTATCAGGTCGATCGATTCCGTAGCGCTCCATGGAGTCCCAATAGGTGATGCGCGGCACGCTGCCAACATCGTATTGAAACAGCTCAGTCCAGAGCCCGCGCACGAAGCCCGTCATCATGTCCATCACATCTTCGCGCTCGATGAAACTCATCTCGAGATCGATCTGCGTGAACTCTGCTTGACGATCGGCGCGCGGATCTTCGTCGCGCATGCATTTGCAAATTTGGATGTAGCGATCGAAGCCAGCGACCATCAAAATCTGCTTGAACAACTGCGGGCTTTGCGGCAGCGCGTACCACTTTCCTGGATGCAAACGCGCAGGCACAATGAAGTCGCGCGCGCCTTCAGGAGTCGTCTTGATAAGCAGCGGCGTTTCGATTTCGAGGAAGCC
Source organism: Planctomycetota bacterium (assembly GCA_003671065.1). Taxonomy (GTDB): domain Bacteria; phylum Planctomycetota; class Phycisphaerae; order Phycisphaerales; family SM1A02; genus QWPT01. Next base: position 7,070 of record QWPU01000044.1, read on the forward strand.
GTTGAGCCCGAAGTAATCGCGCGCAAACTTGGTGATGCGTGAACGCGTGCGCATGATGTGCTGCATGCGCGGTCGACGCAGATCGATATAGCGATACTTCAGACGAATCTCTTCGTTGGTCTTCTCCGAGTCATGCTCGTCCAGCAGAATCGGCGGCGTTTCGGCTGCGTTGAGCAGTTCGAGTTTCTGCGCGACGACTTCGATTTCACCCGTCGCAAGTTTCGGGTTCGCCCCACCCGCACGCACACGCACGAGGCCCGTGACAGCGATGACAAACTCGCGGCGAAGCGTGCGCGCCAACGCGATGAGTTCTGCGGGCGAATCTTCAAGATTGAAGACGACTTGGCAGAGGCCTTCACGGTCACGAAGATCCGTAAAGATGAGTCCCTTGCTTTGATCGCGGCAGGTATTGATCCAGCCGCAGACGGTGACGGTTTGGCCGACATGACTCGCACGGAGCGAGCCGCACATGTGTGAACGCTTGAGCATAAGAGGGAGGGATAGTAACGACTTCCGACCGTGCGGCCGTTGGCTGTTCGACTACGGAATGCACCGTGTTTCGGTAGGCTTTGCGACTGTTGCATGTCGTCGCCGCGAAAGACCATTCTCTTTACTGCGCTTGAACCGAGCGGTGATGCGCATGCCGCAAGCGTGATCGCGCACCTTGTTGCGAACTATCCAGAAGTTGAGGCGGTCGCATGGGGCGGTCCACGCATGGAAGCCGCTGGCGCGCGCATGCTTGGTCGCACTGCTGACGATGGCGTGATGGGCATCGTGAGCATGAACAAAGTGCTTGAAGTGAAGGCGCTGCACGACACGATTGTCGCTTGGGTGCGTGAGCATCCGGTGGCCGTGCACATGCCTGTTGACTCGCCGAGCGCGAACTATCCGCTCTGCGCGCGATTGAAACCGCTCGGTGCTCGCGTGGTGAACCTGGTCGCGCCGCAATTGTGGGCGTGGGCGCCGTGGCGCATTGGCAAAGTGCGTCGGTTGAGCGATGTGTTGTTGTGTCTGCTGCCCTTTGAAGAAGAGTGGTTTCGTACGCGCGGCGTGGTTGCGAAGTATGTCGGTCATCCTGTGTTGTCGAAGCCGTTGGATGATGCGGTCATCGACGCGCAGGCTGCGCGATTACCTGCAGGCGCGCCGCGAATCGTGTTGTTGCCAGGTTCGCGTTCGAGCGAAGTGCGCGCCAACAGCGCGTTGCTGGTCGAATCGTTTGCGCTCATCCGCGCGCGTCATGCGAATGCGCAGGCAGTAGTTGTCGCTTCAAACGCGGCGAACGCAGCGCATTTCGTGCAAGCGGTGGGAGGGAAACTTCCTGCGGCTGTGACGATGATCACGGCGAGTGCGGAGGCAACGATTGAAGGCGCCATTCGTTGGAGCGAGCTCGCGCTGGCCGTCAGCGGCACGGTGAGCCTCGATTGCACGCGGCAAGCGACGCCAATGATTGGTGTGTATCGAGCGAATCGGCTCGCAGTGTGGACAGCGAAAATCGTCATCCGTTCGCCGCACTTGCTGCTGCCAAACATCATCGCGGGCCGCACGATTGTGCCTGAGTTTGTGCCATATGCGGGTCGCGCGGCCACTATCGCCCAGCACGCCCTCGCGATTCTCGACGAGCCGAGTCGCCGAGGGCAGATGATTGCTGATCTTCGAGCCGTGGCGGCGATTTTCACCGATCGCGATCCCGCACCGATTTGCGCCGAAACCGTCGCTCGTGCGGCGCGTGGTGAAATGGTCACCAACGACACGCTTGATGAGATTGTGCGCAATGTCAGCACACCTAGAACGCAGAATGCGTAAATTATCCCTTCGCGCGTTCGCACTGAGCGCTCGACATTTGCAGACCTTCACTCCTATGGAGAAATGATGTGATGACGAATCTCTTTCAAAGTTGCACGCTCGCGCAAGCAGGAATCGCTGGCATTCCCGCGGCTCTCTGGATCGGCCTCACGATCTTCGTAGGCCTCATCGTGCTCTACTTCTTCGTCACGCGATGGGTCGTGAATGTCGGCTCGAGCGAAATCGCGATTACCGAGCGACGCTTCTCAGGTCCCGCACTTCCCGCAGCGCGCGCGTTTGCCGCCAGGGGTGAAGTCGGCGTTCAAGCGGCGTATCTCACTCCAGGATTGCATGTGGTTCCGTGGCCGTTCGTGCGCGTAGTTGGCAAATTTGATTTCGTCACCATCGGCGCAAACGAACTCGGTGTCATCACTGCCGCCGACGGTGAACCGATGCCTTCGGGCCGCATCTATGCCGAAGACAAAGGCGGCGAGTCGCATGACAACTTTCAAGATCCCGTTGCGTTTCTCAACAGCGGCGGTATTCGCGGAAAGCAATTGCGCTTCCTCACCAACGGCACCTACAAGATTCACCCATTGATTTTTCGCGTCGAGAAGATCGCAAAGACTGTCGTGCCACAAGGCGCGATCGGTGTTGTCACTGCGGCTGACGGCGTTGCGCTTGATCAAGGTCAGTTGCTCGGCAAGAGCGTCGAAGGCCACGATTGCTTTCAAAAGGCTGAAATCTTCCTTACCCGCGGTGGACAAAAAGGACCGCAGATTCAGTTCCTGCGTCCTGGCACCTACAACATCTTCGCGGACATGTTCACCGTTGATCTGCAAGCAGCGATCACTATCGGGGACGATCAGATCGGCATGGTGGAAGCGCGCGACGGCAAGCCGATGTCGAAAGAAGATGTTGTTGCGCCGACACCCGATGTTGGTTTGCACAACAGTTACCAAGATGGTCAAGCGTTTCTCGACAGCGGTGGATTTCGCGGTCCGCAAGAGTCGGTGCTTCGGCCTGGCACTTATTATGTGAATCCCTATTTGTTCTCGGTGATTCCTGCGCCGCTGACGATCGTGCGTCAAGGTGAAGTCGGTGTGCTCATTTCAAACATCGGCAGAGATCCGTCGACGCTTGCCAATGATGATGATCTCAAAGCGGGTGCCTCGATGGCGCGCGGCGCGCATGACCCTGACGAGGCGCGCATGGATCACGGCGTGCGTACGCGCCATGTGGTGCCTGATGGCTTCCGCGGCATTCAACGCAATGTGTTGGGGCCAGGCAAATACAACATCAATCCGCGCGCGTTCACTGTGATTCCGATTCCAACCACCACGCGCAGCGTTGAGTGGGGCGGCGGCGCAACCGACGCGAACTTCGATCCGTTTCAAGTCGTGAGCCACGACGGCTTCGAGATGAAAGTCGAAGTGCGTTGCCAGTATCGAATTCTTCCTGAGAATGCGCCGTATGTCGTGCAAAAGCTCGGCTCGATTGCTGATCTTGAAGCGAATGTGATTCATCCGCAAATCGACGGCATCTTCCGCGCGCAAGTGTCGAAGTCGCCAGCGATTTCCTATCAGCAGAATCGCGCCGAGGAGCAAACGGCTGCGGAACGCGCGGTGCGTGAAGATCTCGCGGGCTACAAAGTTGAGGTGGTGAGCGTGATGATCACGAACATTCACTTGCCTGAAGCGCTGATGAAGACGACGCAAGAGAAGAACTTGGCGGAGCAGCGCAAGTCGATGTTCGATGCGCAAGAGCAAGCGGAGAAGCGACGCATCGAGTTTCAGAAGACGAAGTCGCAAGCCGATCAACAAGAAACGCTCATTCGCGCGGAGGTCGGCATCCATATTGCCAAGCACGAAGCGTCGCAAGCGGAAGAGCGCGCGCGTGGAACCGCCGCGCAGATTCGCATCCAAGCGGAGGCGGAAGCAGGGCGCACAAAGCAAATCGGTGAGGCAGAAGCTGGCGTGATTCAGTCAAAGGGTCAAGCGCAGGCGGAGGCGTATCGCAAGCAGGTTGAGGCGCTCACCGCGCAAGGCGTCACGCTCGTCGAGGTCACCAAACTCATCGCGGGCGCAGGCCTGAAGATCACGCCAGACATGGTGGTCACCGGTGGTGGCGGTGGTGGTGATTCGAACTCTGGTCTCGTGCAATTGCTCCTTGCGAATATGGTGCGCGACAGTCGGATTTCTGTACCTGTAGCACCAGCCGCGCCGGTTGTGTGAGTGCAATCTAACTTCGGAATTGAAAGCGTTCGCGCGCGTCCAACAACGCCGATCGCGTGTTGTTTCATGTAGACTTCGTGACCTCTCTCTCTCTCTCTAAGCAATTTCGCCCTTCAAACCACTTGTCGAGCACTCTGATGATCACCACTCTTGTTGCCGTCGCGATGAGCGCGCTCTTCACTCCGATTTCGTTCGCGTTCTCGCAAGATGCGGTGAAGCCTGCGGCAACGCCCGCCGCAACCAATCCGATCAAGATCGTTTCAAGCCTTCCTCGCACAGGCAGCGCCAACGCGCAAACCACAAGCATGGTCAACGGCATCAAGATGGCCATCAGTGAAGTCGGTGGCAAGATCGGCGCGCAAGAAATCATCTACGAAGACTGGGATGACGCCAGCGCGCAGCGCGGCAATTGGGATCCCGCGATCGAAGCAGCCAATGCTGACAAGGCGATCAACGACGCGTCTGTGCTCGCATACATCGGGACATTTAATTCGGGCGCCGCGAAGATTTCGATGCCGCTGCTCAACAAAGTTGACCTCGTGATGGTGAGCCCCGCCAACACTGCACCAGCGCTCACGAAGGCTGGCTTTGGTGAAGCGAACGAGCCTGCGGTCTATCGCCCGAGCGGCAAGGTGAGTTACTTTCGCGTGGTCCCAACCGACGATGTCCAAGGCGCCGTCGGTGCTGATTTCGCGAAGGAAATCGGCGGGACCAAAGTGTTTGTCCTCAATGACCGCGAGGTGTACGGCAAGGGCGTCGCGGGCGTCTTCGAAACACACGCGAAGAAGATCGGCCTCGAAGTTGTCGGCGTCGAAGGTGTTGACACCAAGGCTTCGAACTACAAGAGCATCGTCACCAAGATGAAGCAAGCGGGCGCTGATGTCGTCTACTTCGGCGGCACCACGCAAACGAATGCGGCGCAGATTGCCAAGGACATTGTGTCGGGCGGTTTGAAGGCGAAGTTCATCGTTCCCGATGGTTGCTACGAGCAGGCCTTCATTGAAGCCGCGGGCAATCGCGCGCTTGAAGGTCACGCCTACATCACCTTCGGCGGGCGCGAACCGAAGGCGCTTGAGACGAAAGAAGGCAAGGCGTTCTACGAGCACTACAAGAGCATGTACGGCGGCGAGCCTGAGGGCTACGCGGTGTACGGCTACGAAGCAGCGAAGGTTGTGTTGAGCGCTATGGATCGTTTGTCGAAGGCTGGCACGGAGCTCACGCGTGAGAATGTGCGCGCAGAGATCGCGAAGACCAAAGACTTCGTCGGCGCGCTGGGCACTTGGAGCTTTGATGCCAACGGTGACACCACCAATCGCACCATGAGTGTGAACACGGTCAAGAACGGCAAGTTCGAAACCGTGAAGGTCGTCGACTAAGCCGCGCTGAAGTCGTCCGCTGAAGTCGTTTGCTGAAGTCGTTTGCTGAAGTCGTGCACGAGTTTGAATGAACGAGACCCGCATGAGTGAATCCGAAGTCTTCATGCAGCAGGTCATTCTTGGCCTGAGCAACGGCATGATCATCGCGCTCGTCGCTCTCGGCTACACGATGGTGTACGGGATCGTGGAGCTCATCAACTTCGCGCACGGCGATGTGTTCACGCTGGGCGGTTTCCTCTCGCTCACCATCGTCGGCGCGCTCACGGCTGCGGCGATCATTGATCCTGCCACGCTTGGTGATGTTTCTAATTGGCCGTTGCTGTTTGGTCTGGTGATTGCGGCGGGCGTCTTCTGTGGCGGACTGAACCTCGCCATCGATAAAGTTGTCTACAAACCGCTTCGTAGCGCGCCGAAACTCACGCAACTGGTGGCGGCTATTGGCGTGAGTTTCATCATCGTCAACATCGCGCTCTTCTGGGGCGGCGCACCGATGAAGGTGTTTGGCGGCGGGAATGCCGCGGCTGCGAGCAAGAATTTTCCTGAACTGCTTGAAGGCTCGAATCTGCTTGGCGAGCAGTCGAATGTGGTGCTGCGTCTTGAAGATGTCGCGGTCTTTGCGATCACAATTCCTCTGATGATCGCGTTGACGATCTTCGTGAAGAAGTCGCGTCTCGGTCGCGGCATGCGCGCGACGGCGCAGAATCCGATCGCCGCGAAACTCATGGGCATCGATACCGACAAGGTCATCAGTGTGACCTTTCTCATTGGTGGATTCCTTGCGGGTGCGGCGAGCGTGATGTGGTCGCTCTACAACAACACGATTTCGTTTCAGATGGGTTTTCGCGCGGGAATGGATGCGTTTACGGCGGCGGTGCTTGGTGGCATCGGCAGCATGCCTGGCGCAATGCTCGGTGGCGTGCTCATTGGTTTGATTCGCGCGATGAGTGACCAGTACATCGAAGCGCGTTGGACGAATGTCGTCGTCTTTGGCGTG
>QWPU01000045.1 GCA_003671065.1 Planctomycetota bacterium
GCTCGCAGCGGGGTTTCACGCTGCGTCATCAGCGCTTGTTCGCCACGCTGGTATTGCTCTGCGGCGTTCGAAACTTGGAATGCGTGACGACGAATAGTCTGACGCGAAGTCCGACGCCGTCTCGATTCGATGACTGCGGGCTCGCTCGCGCGGCGCGCTCGCTTCTTCAGCAATGGCCCCCGCGACAACGAGGTCGCCTTCTTCATCGATGAGTTTGCGAAGTTTGATGATGCCTCGGTGCTTCCAGTTATTGATCGTGGTCACCGACACACCCAGCGCTTCTGCGGCGTGCTGGTAGCTCTTGCCTTCGCACACGATCAGTCGAATCGAATCCTGCTCATCGCAGCTCAGGAGCCCGAGCGCCGCTTCAAGGATGTTGTTCGACAGCGGCTCAGGAGTGAGCGAAGGGCGCTGGCCAGGCTCGAAGCCTGTCATGCCTTCGCGATGGACACGCTCCTCGAGCAACTCTCGCAATCGGCTCGCCCGCGCGTAGCGGCGACGAAGCAAATTGTGGGCGATCTTCAGCAGGTAGCTGATCGAGATCTCGAGCCGCTCAAGCTCAGGATGCTGCAGCAGTCGAAGGAACACTTCTTGAGCAAGATCCTCTCCGACATCGGGGGTCGCCGATTTGCGCAAGAACGCGTAGACGCGGTCATAGTACTTGTCAAACAAGTCTAGGACGAGATCTGTTCGCTGTTGGGTTACTGCCATGTTTGCACTCCTCATACTGTGCCGTTCAAGTCTTCGAACGACCATTGGTGAACCTTCTGCAAATTGCCTGGGAACCGCCGTCCGCATGCACTGCCGAAAATGAGAATACTCATGCTTGCTCAAATCGCTAGGAGGTGAGTACCCTAAAGAAGTTTCAGAGCAGGTTTGCGAACGGAGCCATCACGCGAATCCGCCGCAAAAACGCAAGTAAGATTTTCGTTCATCGCGGACTTGTCCTTGAACGGCGACAAAGTGCCCAACATCTTGAAACATCGTCGGTTATGCTTCGAAACACGCATGGCCGCAACTCTCCCAATCACCGTTCTTGTCGTTGATGATCACGCTCTGATCCGCAGCGCACTCGTCACAGTTCTGAACGACACCGATGATCTTCGTGTGATCGCTGAAGCTGCGAATGGGGCGGATGCGGTTGAACTTGCGCACAAGCATTCACCCACCGTTGTCCTGCTTGATGTGGACATGCCTGGGGTGGATGCCTTTCACGCGGCGAGTCACATCCTCCAGTTGCGTCCAAAGACGGGAATCATCTTTCTCACCGCGACTGATTCCGATCGTGCGATCGAACTCGCGCTCAAGTCAGGCGCGCTTGGTTTTATTGTGAAGAGTGATGATCCGAACAGCGTTCCTGCAGGCATTCGCGCAGTGGCTCGCGGCGAACAATTCTTTTCGCCTCGCGCAGCTGAACGCGTGAAGGGCAACGCTGCGGATATGCGCAAGCGCAAAGTCACTGGCACGCGCGGCAATGTGCTGTCGGATCGCGAAGTTGAAGTGATGCGCTATGTCGGCCGCGGATTTGCGAAGAAGCAAATCGCAGAGATGCTCGGCATCTCAGTGAAGACCGTCGACAAGCATGTGACGAGCGTGATGGAGAAACTCGATATTCACGATCGAGTTGAACTCGCGCTCTATGCGGTGCGCGAAGGCTACATCACTGCGTGAACCATGCGCAGGTACTGACTGAGTTCATTGCCTTGATCACGATTGTCGCCCAGTCCTCCCGCGAAGCGGTTGTCTATAAACCTGCAGGTCTTTCGAGCGAACGCGGTCCAACTGATCGCGGCGAATCGTTGATCACGCTGGTGCGGGCACAGTGTGATTGGAGCGATGGGCAACTTCCACATCGACTGGATCGTCCGACACGCGGACTCATGATGGTGAGTGCTGATCGCGCGCAAGCAGCACTGCACGCCGAGGAAATCCGTGAAGGGCGGTGGACGAAGTGGTACTTCGCGCGCATTCCACTCGAGTCCTTTGAAGGTCACGCGAGTGCGTTGCTTGGTGAACACAAGGCGTATCTCAAACGCGTCGGTCGATTCGCGCGCGTCGTGCGTTCAGGTGGCGAGGCGTCGCGTCTGACGGTGCTTGCTGTTGAAGCGTCGACGGACTGTGCTGAAGATGCGCACGCGCTCATTCGTCTTGACACGGGACGGTTTCATCAGATCCGCGCGATGTGCGCGGCACTCGGATTTCCGCTGGTCGGCGATGAAGACTACGGCGGCCCGCAGTGGCGTGATCAGCGCGCGGCGAGAAGCGTTGACTTTGCGATGATGGATCTTGAAGCGGTTGCGTTACGCGTGGAGCGTGAGAGCGCTACCGACATTCATCGACTGACCGCGCATCGTGATCGCGTGGGCGTGCATCCCGCGCTTGAGGCTGCGCTCGATGCAGCGATGCTGGTCAGCGGGCCGAACGCGCGTCGACCAAACTCGAGTCAGGACGCAAGTCGGCGCGCAAGTCAGGACTCATCTCAGGCTTGATGACCCACATCGATTCGCCGATGGCGTTCGTCACAAACTGCGACAAACTGCGCCGCCAGCGCGTGGCGTCCTCAGGCGCAAACGGCGCGCTGAAGACTCCTGTGAGCCCTGCGGGACTCATGAGATCATGAAAGCCCTTGGTCTTGGCAAGCAATGTGATCGTTCCGCCTTCAACGACTAACTCCATCGCGTCCGCGCCAGGCTTACCGCTGGGACGCGCGAACGCCGCACCACCATACAGGCCAACTTCACCGCCGCTGACAACAACCAAGCGTGTGATGAGATTCATCGCGGTTGACGCAAGCGGTGTGAGACCAGGTTTGGGTGTCCAGATCAGTTGCGCATGGAGGAACACGGCATCGGTCAGCGGCGTGCCTTGTTCATGCGCTAAAAGTCTTTCGAAGGGCACATCGGAGAACCAAAAACTATCTTCGGAGTCCTTCACCGTGTACGCGCTTGCCACAAATGTGTGCTCAAGCAGCAGGGGTTTCGCGCCCAGGGCGGTGACCGCAATCGTGCCTGGTGCGTTCGAAGAGCTGCACGCGGTGGCAAAGATCGAACCGACGCACGACAGAAGAACAGCGGCGCACTTGCGAGTAGTCATAGAGAGTCTCCAGTCAATCCCAAGTGAGGTGATTCGTAGGGTAATTCGCGCGCGAGCATTCGTCGTGCGTCACGGTCTCGCGCGATTGGCGGAGTGCCTAAACCGAGCAGGCTGATCGCGTCGCGTTCAACGATCTCGCGCAAAATGGAACGCGCGATCGATGGCAACGGTGTGCCGTGAATGAGTCCGTTGATGCCGTAAATCGATTCGATCGCGCGTGCGGGCGAATCGAATGGAAAGCCCGACGCGAAGAAGATCTTGCGATCGATGCCGTGATCACGCGCGGATTGCAGCGTGTTGAGCAAGTCCCACGGACGCGCCGCGATCGCCGCAGTGGTCGTGAACACACGATCATGCTTTGCGAGCATCGCGAGCGTCTCGTGCACGAATGGAAAACCAAAGCCACTGATCACGATCGACAAACGCGGAAACGCGCGCGCCACTTCGTCAAGCAGAAATGGACGCGCGTATTCAAGGCGCATCGACGCGGGCGCAGGACCGCTCCAACCAACAAGCACAGGAAGTTGATTGGCTTCCGCGCGATCAAAGACTCGCATCGCGGGAGTGCTGCTGGGGTGAAATCCTTGCAGCGCGGGATCAAGCCACAGCGCAACGGCGCCTGCATCGCGCGCCGAATCAACTTCGTTCACGGCATCGCGTGCAGTCGGATCAATCGCGCGGGCAAAAAACAAGCGACCTTGTGATTTTTCTACCGCAGCGCGCAATGGAGCCTCAGGCAGCGCCCCGCGAATGAGGTCGCTGCGGAATCCCACCAGCATGGCCGCATCAACCGTTGCCATCGCGCCTGTGTAGGCTTCAGGCGACGCATCAGGCGCGAGCCATCGAGTGCTCGCGCTGCGTCGCACCGCCACGCCGAGTTCATCGCCGAGGTCATCGCTGCGGGACCAAAGGCGGGTGTCAAGATCAACGATCATCGAGCGTGAAATGTAGCCGAGCGTGCCAAGTGGCGCGTTGGGTGCATCTATACTGCGCGCCCGCTATGCCCAACGCAATCTGGCAACCTCAAGAACTCAAGGATGATCCGCATCATCGCGCCGACAAAGCCGCGAAAGTGCAGGCGATGTTCTCCGCGATCGCGAAGGCGTACGACCTCAACAATCGCGTGCATTCCTTTGGGCTCGATCAACGCTGGCGGCGTCACGCAGTGCGCGCCGCCGCCGTCAAGCCCACCGACGATGTCCTCGATGTCGCATGCGGAACGGGCGACCTCACCGAACTCTTCGCCGATGCGCGGTCTCGATCGGTTGTCGGTGTTGATTTCACCGCGGCCATGCTTGACATTGCGCGCGTGAAGCAGGGTCGTCATGCGCAGTACTCATCCATCCGTTACGAGCAGGGGGATGCGATGGCGCTCGCGGTCGAGTCCTCGAGCGTCGACATCGTCTCGATTGCCTTCGGTCTGCGAAATGTAAGCGATCCAGTGCAGGCGCTCGCAGAGTTTCGTCGCGTGCTGCGTCCAGGTGGTCGACTTGTGGTTCTTGAGTTTGACGAACCAACAAACGCCATCATTCGTGCCGCGAATCGTCTCTATACGCATCACATCATGCCGTGGACCGCATCACTTCTTGCGCGCGACAGATCGGGTGCCTATCGCTACTTGCCGCGCTCCGTCGAGACCTTTCTCTCGCGCGATCGCCTTCGTGATGCAATGCTCGCTGCAGGTTTTTCGCATGTCAAACAAACACCGCTCACTTTCGGCACCTGCGTGCTGAGTTGTGGTCGAGTGAATACCTCGGCCTAATCTGCTCGCGTGATTCCCATGCTTGATTCCCATGCTTGATTCCCCCGGGTAGACATGTGCGGCAATTGCTGCCTGACTGGGCTCGCGATCTCATTACAAATCAAGAACATGTGCTACGGGCGAAATGCCGCAACGCGCATGTGGCTTCTCTTCGCGGTTCGAAGGATCGGACCGCACCCCCTTCGGTTGGAGGATCCAACCACTCGGCAACAGAATCAGGGCGTTGAGGATCAAGCGCTTTTATTCGTTAGTTGGAGTACGGCCATGCCTCCGGCCACGGACTTTCATCTCAGCAATTTCGGACAACCAGAAAACAGCAAGACCCTTGAGCGCTTCGTCCAGTTGCTTCTCAATGGAGATCGGGTCTCGTGTAGAGACCTCTTGCGCGAGTTCCTGCAAGCATCTCGGCGCGGAGGGGATCGCAGTGTGCGCGATGCCACCGATGCGCTTCGCGAGCTGATTTGGCCCGCGTGTGCTGCGCTTGACCACTTCATTCGCCACGATCAAATCACCGCCGCGTCTGAGCACTGCGCGACTGTGCTGCTGGCGCAACTTGCCCAGCGGATCGAGTGCGCGCTTCCCAAACAACCTGCGCGCTGCCGCACGGTGATCGTCACGAGTGGAGCGACGGCGAGCGAAGAACTCGCGGGTGAGATCTTCGCGGGGCTCGCTGAGGCCGACGGCTACGAAGTCGTTTTCCTCGGCGGGGGCGTCGAAAGCGATGATCTCTTCGCCGAGATCGGCCAGCGCAAACCCGCCTTTGTGGTGAGCTTTGCGGCGTCTGGACCTGATGCGCCTAAGTTGCGCCGCTTGCTGACCGCCCTTCGAACGCAGGTGCCTGTTGTGGGTCTTCGAGTCGGTGTCGGAGGCGGAGTCTTCGCTCGCGCCTCGGGCCTCGCAGACGAGATCGGCGCTGACTTTGAAGCGGACACGCCCTTTGACATGCTTGAGGCGTTACAGGGGGTTGATCGCGCTCCGGCTAGTCGAGCGCAGAACGGCTCGCACAAAGAAGGGCAAGGTCGTTCCCGCGCAGCCTAAGCCGCGGAAGTATTCGCAGTCGATCGCAATTTTTAGGACTGCTCGCGCGTTGATTTTCTGCACTGAAGACGCGTTTCCTCTTGATTCGGGGGAACGCGTCCACGGCCGACCCGTACACTCGGGACCGCGGTTAAGCGGGGGCATGCAGCAAAGACTTAGGAAGCGCAGTAACCAAGATGATGGATCCAAAGACCGAACGCGACACCATTCGACGAGCCCAACAGGGCGATCGCGATGCCATCGCCGAACTCATCAAGTCCTATCAACGCCCTTTGGAGGCGTTTCTTTTTAGGCTCTGCGGAAAGTCGGATCTTGCGGAAGACATCGCGCAAGAGTCGTTCGTTCGCGTGATCAAGTCGCTTGATCGTTTCGACGAGCGCTTCCGTTTCTCGACCTGGCTCTTCACGATCGGCAAGCGTCTCTTGGTGAACTATCACCAGAAGATGCGCCCGATCGCGAACAGCGAAATGGTGCAGTACCGCGCCGACTCGACCAACACGCCGTATGCAGCGGTTGAAGGCGTCGAACGGGGCGAGCGCATTTCAAACATGATTTCGATTGCGCTTGATGCACTGGTGTCTCCTCAACGCGAAATCGTGTTGTTGTTTCACCAGCAAGGCTGGCCCGTTGAACGCATCAGCAAAGAACTCAAGATGCCTGAAGGCACTGTGAAGAGCCATCTGTTTCGCGCGCGTCGACGGATGTTGACCGCGATTGAATTGAGTGGCGTGCCAACACCAAGTGAGGTCTTTCAGTGAGCGTGTGGGAGAACGATGAATCTGACGCGAACGCGCCGCGCGGTCGGGGCGAGTTCTCCATGCGCGCGCAACGGATGTTGGTGCGTGTGCTTCTCGCGTTGCGCGGTGAAGCGAAGCGTTCTCCCGATTCTGATCGTGATAATCGCTACGACAGCCTTCGCGCTGAAGCGCTTGCTGATCGCATCATGCTTGAGTTTCCGCGACGCGTGCTTCCACTTGGGCTTGCGGCACTTGCAGCACTGGTGATCTTTTGCTCGCTTCCGTTGGTGCGCGACGCAATTGGGCAGGGTCCCGTGATCGTGGCGAACACCACGATGACCAACGCTGTTGAAAGTGGTCTGCGTCAACGCGGCTCCGAAATGAGTGATGGAATCGAAGCGCTCAAGGCGATCGTGGTTCCATTCACAAGCGACGACGCGCCGCTTGAAACCCCCGCGCCGATCCCACCATTCGAAGCGACCGCACCGTTCAAGAGTTCCTGATGCGGGCATCGACGCTAGCTTTCATGCTTGTTGCTGCATCGCTTGCAATAGCGATGAATGCGCGAGTATGCGCCGACAACGCCGGCTTCGCGCTCGCGCCGAAATCATCTTCTATCGCCATTGACGCGCGAGGACTCTCAGCGCTGCTTGCGGCGGGAAACGCATCAAGTATTCGACCAGTGTTGGAAGCAGTTGCGGGACGCGACGCAGTCGTAACCTTTGACGCGCTTTCACGCCGATGCAACGAAGGCGCCGACACGATTGCACACGATGTCTTCTCTGGCCGCGTTGCGTTTTCATTGAGCACGGTGGAAGTCGCTGATGCGGTGAAACTCGCGCGCCAGGGTGAAGTTCGCGTTGAGACGCAGACGGTGTGGATGTTCGGCATCGAAGCCGACAACATGCGTTGCGAACGCGCGCTCACACTTCTTGGCGCAAAGTTTCGTTCGCCAGGTTGGTTTGATGCGGCTGCAGAGCACCTCATCATTCGTCGCGCGAGTGGATGGCTGCTCATCGCGCCGATGCCGCATGGTGAAGCGCTCCTCGAAGCGGCGTCGAAGCGCATCGCTGTTGAAGACGCATCAGTCAGTTTGCTCGGCGAAGCGCTCATGCAGCAACTCTTAGTGAGTGACGCGCCTGTGCGAATGTTTGTGAGGCATGAACATCCGATTGGCGGCGCAACATGCGTTGGGATTCGTGCGCGAACCGAGGGCGGCACGCGTGGTTTGCGTGCAGAGATTGATGGTGTGTACGACTCAGCACCCATCGGTCGCCAAGGTGAAGAGGCTGCGTTGGACCCGCATGTTGTAAGGGCGTTTGAAGATCGCGCGGTGATGGTGCTGTCGAATCCTTGCACGGGCGCGCTGTCGAAAGGCGACGCGTATTGGCTTGCACTCTTGCCCGAACTCGCGTCGGCGCCTGCGATGCGCGCGAATCTTTCGGGTGAACGCGTGATGCTTGTCGGTCAGTGCTCGAAGCATGTGATGCCCGCGATGGCTGTTGCTTGGCGCGTCGAAGATGCCGAGCAAGCGAAAGGCGATCAAGAGCAATTCATGCAGGGAATCATGTGCGGATTGACGCGGGCGAATGATGTCAAAGGTGATACGAAGAATGATGTGACGAGCGATACGAAGAGCGATGTGAAGGCTGCGGCTCCCGCGCTCGGTCAGTTCTTCGATCGCTATCTCGGCAAACCATTCAAACTGAGCGATGCCGTGCTCTGTTGGGAAACCGTCGCAACACCTTGCGGTGGTTGGCAGGTGTATGCGAATGATCCTGAGTGGCTCACCGATGTTTCGGCACGACTCACGACATCGTCATGCATTGAAGGCGAACGCCCCAACGCATGCGGACTCGGCTTCTGTGATGGACCGCGCGCTGCAACGCTGTTGCGTCGTTGGCGTCCGTTCGCCAGCGATACATCACCGGCAGACATGCACAACCGCGTGCTTCACGGAATTCACGCGATCGCCAACATGATGGAACAACTCGGGCGCGTGCGCTTCCAGTATGACGCGCCGTGCGCTGGGTGTATCCACGCAGTGATCGACTTTGAACCGCTTGGAACACTTGAGCCTTCGCGAGCAGCACTTGAGCCTTCGCGAGAAACACTTGAGCCTTCGCGAGGAACATTCGACCGCGCTGCGGGAGTGCGCTGAAGTGCAAGAGCAGGTGGAGACACGCGAAATGCCGTGTTTTCCGCCGCGCGCAGAACTTTTGTTGCGCGCGTCAAGGCATCCGCTTGCAGCGCTGATGCGTGACGCGCTCGATGCGTGTGGCGTCGCAACGGACGAAACGCTGTTGTTGCTGATCAGCGGTGGAGGAGATTCGATGGCGATGCTGCTGCTGGCTGCGGCAGTGCGTGAGCGGACGGATCCGACGCTTGCTTCTCTCGCGTCTTTGACGATTGACTTCGGACTTCGAGCTGAAGCGCGTGCTGAATGTGAACGCGCTGTGACTTTCGCTCGTCATCTTGGACTCACGCGCGTGGAGTCACTGTGCGTGGAGTTGCCGACGCAGGGAAACACGCTCGAAAATGCGCGCGATGCGAGACTTGCAGCTGCGTGCGCTTCATGCATCCGATTGGACTGCACGCGCGTCGTGCTCGCGCATCAAGCCGATGATCGTGCTGAGAGCGTGTTGCTCGCGCTGAGTCGAGGCGTGGCGATTGAGAGCCTCGCGCGATTGCTTCCAGCGCGGCAGTTTGTTGATGATGTGGGCGGTGGGCATGTGGAACTCCTGCGACCGTTGCTCAATGCACGACGAACGCAGTTGCGTGATTTCTTGGCGGAACTCGGCGTCGCGTGGTGCGATGACCCATCGAACGCGCGTCGAACGCGTGGCGCACTTCGCTCGAATCCTGCGACGGCGCAGTTGATTGAGTCGATCGCGGCCTCAACGGGTGAACTCTGCGAGGACGCAGCTGCGTTGTTGTCGTTGCGCGACTCGATCATTGACGAAGTCCTCCGTGAAGACGCGACATCAATCACGCGTGAGCGCATGGATCAACAACACATCGCGGTGCGTGGCGCGTTACTCGTGCAACTTGTGCGTGCTTGCGGCGGCGAGATCGCGCGCGTCGCCGTCCACGAAGCGCTCACACATCTTGCGAATGGTCTTCGCACGCCGAAATCATTCGCGTGTAGTCGCGGCGTCACGCTTGAGATCGATGTGCGCTCGATCCGCGCAGTCAAACGCGTCAAGTGAGCGATCATTCAGATCCGAAACAATCGCCCTTGTAGCGATCGGCGACGCAGGTGATGACGCCGTGTTCAATCTTGAGCACCGTCGGCGGCGCGATGAGCCAGTTAGGTCCTGGTGGCAGCATCAAGAGCGTGCAGTTCGCGCATTCAATCGAGAGCGGTTCGTCACCCGTACTCACGCTAGGTTTCATGCTTTCAGCCGCAGGAATCTCGACGGCGATCACGATTTCCATACGAGGCAGCGCGAAGTGCTCACGAATCAATGTGTGGCAAGTTTCGCAGTCAGGATTGTAAAACACGATGAACGCTGGATCGCCTCCGATGACTTCACCGAGCATGGGCAAGTAGCCAAGCAACGGCGTGTCGCTGAGCGCGCGACCGAGAAACTCGTGCATGTCGAGGTCGATCGTGATCGGCGTGGTGGAGGCAGTCTTCGATGGCGTTGCATCGTGCGTGTGACCCTCATGCGTATGTCCTGCATCAGCCAGCGCATCACTCGACGCGAAGCTTGCGCTTGATGCGATTCGTCCAACGCCAGTGAGCGCAACAATTGCAAGCGCCGCGCTCCACGCTGGCGAAAGTCCTCGTCGAGGTGAACCAACAACGGGCGTCGAGCGCGCGGCGCGTTCAAGCAATCCCGCAGAAAGCACGAGTGCGATCACGGACCACATCATGCCGCCTTCGCGCATAGCGCGTGAGACGCACGCAAGCGCAATGAAAGTCATGGCAGCTGCAACGAACAGCGCGAAGAAGCGTCGCCCCACGCACAGCACCGCGGCGGCGGCGGCAAACTCAATCCCAACAACGAGTCGCGCCGCGACTGCTTCGTCATAACCAAACAAAGCACGCAGCGCGAGCGCGAGCGGCGCAGGGACTGACGCAACTCCCCAACTGAGTTGCAGAAATGCGCACGCGCACAACAGCAGTGCAAGCGCGGTTGAAACGATTCGAGGATGCGTGAAGCGTGAGTTCATTCAGGTCGTTCTCAGGAGTTGCGTGCGACTCTCAAGGCGTGTTGAATTTCAAACACGCTTCGAGTGCGGTCATGTCTTCCACATCTTCGACGACGCACTCAATGATTCCATTGTTGATCGCAAGCACGACAGGCGTGCCGATCACATAGTTGGGACCTTTGATCATCGAGAGTTTCGAGCAAGCATCGCACGGATTAGGCATGCTCGCTGCAGGATCTGCATCGGGGATCGCGACGGTAAGCGTTGGAAACTTGAGTGCGCCGCTGAAGTAGGTCATGAGCAAATCGTTGCAGTGATCGCAATCTTCTCTATAGAACACAACGATCCAGCGACCTTCAAGAAACTTCGGCGGGAGCTTATTCTCAATCAGCAGCGCGAAAGGAAGATCAGCGAGCGGTTTACCAACAGTACCTGAGAACTCCGCCACATAGAACGAGCTGAGTTTCGCCGGTGGTCCAGGCCATGCAGCGGTCGTCGCCGTAGTTGGCGGCGTGACCACTGGAGTTGCAGGGTCAGTAGGCGCTGCGGTCGTCGACTTCACGGGCTCACCAAACACCGACGCATATTCCGCCGCGTTACTGCGATCAACACACACGCCGCTCACGATGCCATCTTTCATGCGCACAATCACAGGAGTCTTGAACACATAGTCAGGACTCTTGCCTTTGCCCGTTTCACCAGCGCGCACTCGATAGAGCATGCGTTCTTCGCAACCAATGCAGGGCATGCCAATGTGCGGACCGCGACTATCGGGAACGGTGACTTTCAGCACGCGTTCTTTGCGAGCGACAGCGAAGTTGCCACGAAACATCGATTGGCAATCTTCACAATCTGGACGCGAGAACACGACGAGCCAGTCGCCGCGTTCAAGATCAGCGGGCATCGTGCCTTCGATCGCGCGCGCAAGTTTCTGATCACGCAGCGGTTGACCGATCCAATCTTTCCAGCGAGGAAAATAGGTCTTTTCGTACTTCGCTGGCGCGCTTGGCCATGGACCAGTGATCACCGCCGGTTTGGTGACGAGTTCGGGATTCGTCGCGTCAGATCCTCCGCTTGGATTCGTGTTGGGATCCTTCACCACTTCAGTCGGTGTTGGCGTGGTGGTCATCTCAGGTTCACGAATTGCAAAGATCGCAATCATGCCGATGGCAAGTGTGGCGGCCACTGGAGTTGCTGTGCCTTCACGCTGACGGCTCACCAAGAAGAACGCGCTCGCCAACAGCGCGCCATCAACAAGAAACATAACGCTCGCAGGCATTCCTGCCGAACCGAAGCAGCCGCAACCCGTGGTGACAGCTTTCACAATGCCGTCACTCATCGCGGTGGTGATCATCGCGTAGAGCAAGATCGCGCAAAAGAAACCGAGCGTTGTGATGGCGAGCACGCGTGCGTATCGAGCCGAAAGCAGAATCGCAAGCGCGAGAAAAATCTCAACACCGATGATCGATCGCAATGACCATGACATGAAGACTGACGGATCGACTGCGATGCGCGTCATCACAAAACGCAGCACATCCAAGATTACTCCAGGTAAGAGATTCGGATTGAATTCGGTCGCCTTGATGAACGCGCCGTAGCCGATCCATCCTGCGACGCCACCGTGAAGGAGCATCAAGCCGAGAAGTTGGATCGCGGTGCGAGGCGCGAGTGACGCAGTTGACGCGGGGGAAGGCGAAGTGCTCATAGTGGGAAGCGTGGAGGTCTGCGGAGAAGATAGGATTCTACGGACAGAGCGCGGTGAGGTTGTACATCGGTCGATCACACGGATGAAGTTGTGCAACTCTTTCGAAATCACAACCGTTTCGGGTACAACTCGGGGTTCCTTCGCGCGTCCGATCACGAGTGGTGCTCCCATGTTTGCTCCTCACCCAATGACTGGTCTCTGCTCGTTTCATCGGTCCTCCCGATGCAGCGCGAGCGCGCAAGAACTCGGCGAATGGCACTTTCAAAGTGGCGCAATTCAGCGATTGCTTCCGCCATGGATGGGCGTGAGTGTCGAGCGGGAGGCGAATCCGTTGGAAGACGGCGCTCGCGCGGAGATCACGATTCGATTTGGACTTCTCGCGCTGCGAATGACGGCGCGTCATAGTGAAGTGGTGCGGCCGAGGCAGTTTGTGGACACGCAAGAGCGGGGGCCCTTTGCGTCGTGGCGGCATACGCATCGATTTCTTCCATCGAAAGATGGCGGCAGTTCGATCGAAGACTCGATTCGGTTTGATCCGAAGGGCGGGATGTTCGCGCGACTCCTGATTGAGCCGTTCATGCAACGTTCGCTCGCGCGGCAATTCGCGTTTCGTCATGTGCGCGTGCGCGAAGATCTTCGCCGTCATGCGGAATTCAATGCGCGATTCGGCGTGCAAGCGTTGCGCATTGGCGTGACTGGCGCGAGTGGCGTTGTCGGCACGCAGCTCTGCGCGTTTCTTTCGACTGGTGGTCACAGTGTTGTGCGTTTTACGCGGAGTGCGCCGCGTAACTCGAGTGAACGACAGTGGAATCCGTTGGACGCGGAACATGGTGTTGATGCGAAATCGATCGAAGATCTTGATGTCATTATTCATCTTGCGGGCGAATCAATTGCTGCGGGTCGTTGGACGCCAGCGCGCAAGCGTCGG
>QWPU01000046.1 GCA_003671065.1 Planctomycetota bacterium
GAGTGCGACTGCAGGCGTGAACTGAGTTGTGCGTGTTGCGTCAACCTTTAGCCATTAAACGATCCGTTCAATTCCACATAGACGCGTCGATGCCCAAGTGCTTCGCGATACGTGTTGCGTAGTCCGCATCACCGCGAGCGATGTTGCGCAACTGGCAGATTTGCAGTTCCTTGCGAGTTGGTCGAAGTGCATCGGCGATGCGACGCGCGGTGCGTTCGCGGTTTGCATCATCAAACAAGCCACAGAGTGCGGCAGTGTTCGCGGCATCATCAGGACTGCTGCGCGTTGGTTTCGTGAACGGCAGATGATCTGCCATGCGTGCGTATCGCACCTGTGTCGCGCGTTCCACGCGCTCAAACAAAGTGCTCTCTTGCCCGCGATTGCGAGCATCAAGGAATCTATTGGAAAGATTTGGTTCGATAAGTGCCATCATGTACCTCCGCAGTTTGATGTCCTCAGCCGCAACGCTGGGTGCGTTGCGCTATGGAGACTACGAATGAGATGAGGTGCTTCGCTCCAATTTTTGTTGGTTCAGCACAAAGATGAGGGCACTTTCCTCATACAACCGGAGCGCGGCGAACACGACGAGCTGCGAAGAGACCGATCGCGCACAACGGTAGCCAGGCGAAAAGTTGCGGCCAGACTGCGGTCCACGCCGGCAACGCCGCACCCAAAGTGATGGGAAACACCGCGGAAACAGCGGGTTCTGCGCCATCGGGATCGAGTGCGATGTTCCATACGCCTTCGGTTGGAAGTTCAAGCGTGGCGCGGACTTCGGTGTCGAAGGCGACTTGCGTGAGCAGCGCGGAAACAGTGTGCCCGTGTTGATCAGTCGCAACAACTATGGCGCCTGCACGCCATGGTCCGATCCATGCGAACTCCACGGCGCCCACACGCATACTTGCTGGTGACACGATCACGGCGGCGCGCGCATCCAAGCGTTCGCCTGTCCATGCGACGACACCACCGTCAGCCAATGCAGGCGTGGCGGCGAGAAGCATTGCAGTACACGCGATCGCATGCGTGCGCTTCATGGTCCAAACCCCGCTGTTCCGCGCATTTCCATCGGTTGAAACACAATCCATGCTGCTGCGGCCCACAACGCAATCAACACGAGCGCTGGAGTGATCCAACGCAGCGTGACTGATGCGTTCAATGCGCTGATGCGCGCGATGCTCCACCACAACACAGCAAGCGACGCGCTCAATCCGCATGACAACGCGAGTAACTGCGCGGGCACAAGCCACTCAGGCGCGGCGACGCAGCAACTCATGATGCGATCAGGTTCATCGGCGATGAGCGCGAGATCATGCAACACGCGTCGTGACGATGCCTCAGCTGTTGGCCAACCTGTGACGAGATGAAATCCGAAGTGATACAGCCACACTGATGCGCCGAGTGGAATCGTTGCGAGTGCGATGCGTGTGAATCGTTGCGCGAATTGCGCGCCGCGCGTTGCGAGTGCTGCGAGCGCGATCAATGCAATGCCTCCGCTCAACGCGACAACAACGAACGCGCCTTGCATGCACCATGATGCGACAGCGAGTTGCGCGCTTCGTTCATCGAGAATCGCGACGATCGGGGCAGTCATTCCCGCTGCATTTGCGATCGCGCCTGCGGTGAAGACAACCGCGAGCACGCCGACATCAGTGCGCGCCGCAAGTGTTCCGAGTCCGCTGCGCCATTGCGCTCGCGCGAGATCAAGTGCTGGAACAACGGTCACGATTCCAATGTTGCCATGAGGACACGCGCTCACACAGTCGAGACACGATGTGCAATCAAGATTGCCTTGTTTCTTCGGCATGAAGAGACCGAGTCCGCAGGCCTTGAGGCAATCGTGCGTTTCACAACGCGCGCAGACTTCAGGATCAAGCGCGCGCACTTCTCGCACGGAGACCGTTGAGAGCATCATCTGGTACTGACCGATTGGGCAGACATAGCGGCAGAAACTTGCACCTTCAAAGAGCAAATCTATCGCAGTCGCTGTCAGAAGAAACGCGCCGAGCACTGCGACCGCGGCCAACGGACTCGCCCACAGATCGAACGCTTCGTAGAGGACAAGCCACAGCACGATGAGCGAGACTGCGAGATATTTCGAACGCAACGCCGCTGGCCACGCGCGCGTTGGGCGAATCCAACGACGAAGGACTGAGCGAGGCGCGATGAGTGGGCACGCCATACACGCGACATTTCCCAGCGCAAGAATCGCGATGACTGCGACTCCGCGCCAATGCGTCCATGGAAGTGTTCCTGCGAGATTCATTGGCGCGTCTTGTGGACCGATCACGCCATCAAGCGCGATGAGTAACGCAACCGCCAGCAAGAGCAATCGAAGTGCGAGTCGCGCGCGAGAAGAACGCAGGAGCGTGCCGAGCAGCGGAATGCGCAAGAGATCTGACTGCGTCTCGCGCGGTGTCTTCGTCGAAAGCACGGTGAGCGAAATCGTGCGAGGCTTTGCGCGTACTCCGAACGAACCGCGTGGAAGAAAGTGCGACGCAGTGATGACAACCGCTGGCACCAGATACACCGCGCTACCTGGAATCCACATGATTCCCGCGGCAAGATGCTGATCTTGCAACGCATCGAGGCCGCGCGCAGTTGAGATCGACTCATACCACGGATACACCACACCACCCGCAAACGCGAGATACGCCGCAACAAGTGTGTTCGCAAGATCCGCAACAACGAGATACGGCACCATGAGTAATCGCACCACGCGGCGTCGATACGGAAACGGCTCAATCACAGGCATCCAGAACAATAGACCTGCTGCGAACATTGTGAAATGTTCGAGTCGGTGCATCGTCGGATCTTGCAGCGCCGCGATGTAGGCAGCGGGAACATGCCACGCGAGCGTTGCGCAACTCATCAATACGAGGGCCGTGATGGGATGCGTCACAACACGCAGTACCGCGCGCACGCTTGGTGCCGCGAGAATCGGCCCCACAATGCTGCGACGAAATGCGCGCGGCGTGCCAAACAGCATCGGCATCGCTGGCGACGCGAGCCACATCAGCGGCGGCGCGATCATCGCAAGCACTAGATGCTGCACCATGTGCGCCGAAAGCATGCGCTCCGCAGCCGCGTCGATGGGCGACGCGAGCGCGACGAGCAGCGCGCTCCATCCTGCGAGAAATGCGCAGAGTCGCCACACGCCGAATCGCGCGCGCGACACATCACTCTTCATTCGCAACGCATGCCAACCACGCGCATAGATCGCGCACGACACGATGCAGGCCGCAAGCACCCACGGCGCGTTCATTTACTTCGTCGCCGCGGGCATCGCATCACGCGATGATTGTTGTTCAAGCGCGCCCGGAATGGCCGCGCGCAAATCTCCGCCATCAAGCGTGGTGAGATACGCGACCAACGCCTGCGTCTCTGCGCTCGAAAGCGTCTTGCCATACGCAGGCATGTTGCCGCCACCTTGCTGCACCTGACGCACGAGTTGATCCCACGACAAACGCGTGGCAACTTCCGTGAGATCTGGTCCGCGCTCGCCACCGGCGCCACCGATTGCGTGGCAATTGCGGCATTGCGCAAACTGAAACTCCAGCGCGCCTTGCAGCTCAAGTGGCGTGCGATGCTCAGTGAATTCCACTGGGCTCGGCGCAGAAGTCCACGCATTCATGTCAGGACTCCAAGGGCTCTTCATGCCAAGCACGGTGAGTACTCCAGCGCCGACGACGATGATGATGAGCGCGATCACTGAGAGTGGTCGACGCGTTGGTGCGCGTTCGCCGCGATTGCAAAAGAACGGAAACGCCGCAAGAAACGCGATGCCGAGTGGCGGACCGATGAGGAGCAGCGGCGTTTCAACCGAGGGGGGAAGCAACGCAAGCGCTGCGAAGATCCACAAGAACAAACCATCAGGACGCGGTGAAGCGTTGATGTTCGTTGGATCAGGAAGTTCGCCTGGACCGAAAGGACCGCACCACGCTGCAACGCCAACGAGCGCAATGAGCAACGCGCCACAGACAACCATGTCGCGCCGCGCGGCATCAGGATAGAACGGAACACCCGTCTTCTTCGTGCGCGCTTCGTAGCCTTCGCGATAGGTCGCAGGTTCAACAACCGCGCCGACCTTCGGCATCTCACTGATGCCGTGACGCAGCACTGAATACAAGTGGAAGCCGAGCAGCGCGATCGCGCTACCAGGCAACACGAACACATGCAACGCGAAGAAGCGCGTGAGTGTCGCGCCAGAAATGTCAGGACCACCAAGGACCAACGCGCGCACCTGATTTCCGATGACAGGCGCACGATCAGCAATCGACGCACCGATGCCAAGTCCCCAATACGCATCGGCATCCCAACGCATGATTTGCCCAGTAAACGCGAGGCCAAGCGTTGTCACGCACAACAACACGCCTGCGACCCAAGTGAGTTCGCGCGGATATTTGTAACTGCCGTGCAAAAACACTTGCGCCAAGTGAATCAGCATCATGAAGCACATCGCGTTTGAACTCCATCCGTGGATCGCACGGAGGAACCAACCAAACGGCACTGTGGTGTCGATGTAGACCAGGCTGTCGTAGGCTTGCGCCGCACTCGGCGCGTAGAGCGTTGCGAGCACGATGCCGCTTGCGATCTGAATCGTGAAGAACATGAGCGTCGCGCTGCCGAAGACATACCACCACTTCGCATTGCGTGGCACGCGATGGAACATTGAGTGGCGCAAGATCCACAGCAAGCCCGTGCGATCATCAAGCCATTGCACTGCTTTGAGGCCGACGCGTTTCGCGTCGTGAATTGCGACTTTTGAATCAGGGATGTGCACTCAGGTCCCCTCCTGCAAGCCTGGCAATCGACCAGCGAGAATTTCGAGCGTGCCGTTGGTGATGCGCCATTGATATTCAAAGAGTCCGCGAGGCGGTGGACCTGACGCGCGCGAACCGTCTTCGTAATACGCACCGCCGTGGCAGGGGCACATGAAGAGGCGCGACTGTTCAAACCACTCGACTGGGCAACCGAGGTGCGCGCAATTCACTGCAAACACCTGGAATTTCCCTGCTTCCACGCAACGCACATAGCACGCGGTCGCGCTGGTCATGCCGTCATCAGGAGCGCTGACGACCTTCTTGAACTTTAAGAGCACTGTGGCTCCGACCGTAAATCCGCTTGCGGGCGCGAGTGGAATCCAAGTGTCGGGATCAGCATTACGCGCTGGAGCGATGGCTGCGCCGATGATTGGTGCCGCGACAAGCACGCCACCGATTGTCATCAGCGTGGTGCCAGCTGCGAAGAGAAAGCCGCGACGATTGCCGCCGGTTTTGCCCTCGGTTTTGCCGCCTCCACAACCGCCGCATGATGCTGGTGCGTCTGGTGCTGATTCGTTTGAGGCGCGATCTGATTCATGCTCGCTCATGGTGCGGAGTCCTTCGATTCGTTCATGCTCAATCCAGTGCCGCGAAGACTTGCGAGATACGCGACGAGATCGTCGACATTCGCAGCCGTCAAACTCGCCAGCGCAGGTTGACCTGCAGTAGTTGGAAATGGACCATTCGCTGCGGGCATTGCGGCCTTTGCATCGTTGCGACCGTTGGGGTCGTTGCGACCGTTGCGATCGTTGCGACCAAACACAATACTCGTGCGCAGATGTTGATCGCTCACGAGGCGCAAGTAGAACGGATCAGTCACGCTGCCTGCGGTTGTATTGTCTTGCGTGTGACACACGAGGCAATGGGTTGCGAATGTCGACGCACCGCGTGAGGCGTCGCCGAGACCCGCCGTGTGCTTCCACGGAATCGTTGACGCGACTGCGTTCGAAGCGCCCCACTGCGAGTTCATCGTGGTGATGAACGCTTGAAGTTGCGCGTCTGTTGTTCCGCCAAGGGCTTCAACGCCACCGATGGAATGCGTGCCGAAGCCTGGCATGCGCGTGCCTGGAATGCCATCACGCAACATCGCAAGCATTGCATCAGCAGGAACTGACGCGAGATACGACGCGTCAGTGAGTGGTCGCGCTGGTCCTTGCGCGCCGTTCACGCCGTGACAACCTGAGCAGTTCGTCGCGTAGTAACTCTGAAAGCCTGCAACTGTCGTGACATCAATAGGCTTCGCGCGCGGCGCTGGTTTGCCGGGAAGTTGATCGCAACTTGCGCACAGCACACTCAACAGCGCAAGTGATCGAGGCAAGCGCATCATCGTGAACCACCCTTCGATTGCTCGACATCAAGGCGCTCTGCAATCGTCTGACCAAACTGCAATCGCACCATGTTGAAGCGCGCAACCACGCCACCACACGCACAACCAAACGCAATCTGACTCGCAAGAAACCACGGCCACGAGATGTGTTGTTCAAGCGTGGGGTTCACCACATGAAGACTCGCCCACGCGACACCTGTCCACAGAATCGGCGCAATGATTCCGCCTGCGATGAGTGGACGCTTCGGCATCATTGGCAGCGCGACAACGAAGATCAGTCCAACCATGAGGCTCAGCGAAACATGCAGAAACGCAGAGCATGCGAACCAAGTTCCGTTGAATGACTTGAGTGCTTCTTCGCTGGCGCTACCGATTGATGGCAGCACCACACCCGCGAGCAAATTGATCGGCATCCAAATACTGCCAGCATCGATGATGCCCCACGCGGCTGCGACGATAGCCATTGCGGCCGCGCCAATGAGGCCTCCGACAAGACCGCTTCGATACGGATGAATCTCTTCAGGTACGAGCTTACGCACGGTGTGGCGTGGCGTGCTGCGTGGAGCGAGCACTGGCGCTGGCAGTGGAATCTCACACTGCGCGATCGGAATTTCTTCCGTTGCTTCATGCGGAAACACTTCGCGAAACCAACCGACAAGTCCGACGATCGCGCACGCTGCACCAGTCACACTCACGAGCACATGCGTGACGATGCCTGCAAACACCAGCGTGCAGCCGAACGCAGTAATGAGCGGCCAAGGTGTTGGTCGCGGAATCGCGCGTAAGTACGGCGCTTCATGCTCATTCGGCGCATCACTCACAGCGAACCTCCTTGCGGCACCTTGCCGATGATGTAGACGAGCGTGAACACAAAGATCCACACCACATCAACGAAGTGCCAATACCAGGTGGCGATGTCGACGCGCATGTGATCGCGCTTGGGATTAATGCAACCGCACAGCGACAACAGCAGCATGCCGAAGAGCATGAGCAATCCAATCGCAACATGGAACGCGTGGAATCCGACGAGCGCGTAATAGGTTGTGCCAAACGCATTCGATTGCAGCGTGAGGCCCTTGCCTTCAATCAGCCCGCGCCACTCGATGCCTGTGCCAACAAGAAACTCGAGGCCGAGCAGAATCGTGACCACCATCCACAGCCGAAACGCACCAACCGCGCCGCGCGCAAGGCTCTTCACTGCAAACACAACGGTCACGCTCGACGCAATCAAGCACGCGGAGTTGAACAGCACGGGCCCGAGTTCAAGGCAGTCAAGTGGTTGCGGTCCATCGGGACTCTTGCCGATGTAGTAGAGATATGTGACGAGAAACGCCGCGAAAAACGCGCTTTCCATAAAGATGAGCGACGCCATACCGACCTTCGCGCGCGAAGGCATCGTTGTTGTTGCGCTCATCACGACACTCGCTTCATTACTCATAGTGCGCATCAGGATCCTCCGGATTCTTCAGATCCCACAGCGGTCGCGCGCTGGTCACAGTTGGAACGCGATCGAAGTTCCACTCAGGCGGCGGACTTGTCGTCGCCCACTCAAGCGTCCATGCATCCCAAGGATCATTTCCTGCGATCTCGCCCTTGCGCAGACTTCGCACGACATTCCACAAGAAGACCAAGATGCCCGCCATTTGCACTGGCACACCGATGGTGCTGATCATGTTCCACAGTTCGAAACCGCGATCAGCTTCATAGGTGTACACGCGGCGCGGCATGCCGAGCACGCCTGAAACATGCATCGGCATGAAGGTGAGCGTGAAGCCGATGAAGAGCAACCAGAAGGTCCACTTGCCGAGCTTGTCATCGAGCATGCGACCTGTGGCCTTCGGAAACCAGTAGAAAATGGCTCCAAAGATCCCGAACACCGTCCCACCGAAGAGGACATAGTGGAAGTGGCCGACAACGAAGTAACTGTCGCTGAGTTGCCAATCCATTGGCACGGTCGCAAGCATGATGCCTGTCAAACCACCGATCACAAACATCGCGATGAAACCAGTCACGAACAACATCGGTGTCGCGAAGCGCAAGCGTCCACCCCACATCGTGCCGATCCAATTGAAGATCTTGATGCCGGTGGGAACCGAGATCAGGAATGTCGCCGCCGCGAAGAACGAGTCGAGCACAGGACCCATGCCGATGACGAACATGTGATGTGCCCACACGCCGAGCGCGATGAAGCCGATGCCCACGGTGGCGGCCACCATGAGTGAGTAGCCGAAGATCGCTTTTCGGCTGAAAACAGGCAGGATTTCGCTCACGAAACCGAAGGCGGGCAAGATGAGGATGTAGACCTCAGGGTGACCAAAGAACCAGAACAAGTGTTGCCAGAGGACTGCTGACCCTTGCGTCTCAGGATCGAAGAAGTGCGCGCCGAGCGAGCGATCGAGCAACAACATCGCCTGCGCAGCGGTGAGCACTGGAATCGCAACGAGCACGAGACCTGCGACGACAAGCATCATCCACGCGATCATCGGCATGCGCATGAGCTTCATGCCTGGGCAACGCATGCACAGAATGGTGGCGATGAAGTTGATCGCAGTCGTCATGCTGCCGAAGCCGCTGACGAGAATGCCGAGAATCCAATAGTCAGTGCTGTTGCCGCGACTGAATGTGCGGCTGGTGAGCGGCGCGTACGCGAACCATCCAACATCAGGTGCGCTCGGCGCGCCGTAGAGACCTTGCGAACCGATGTAACTGAAGTACAGCAGTATGCCGCCGAAGATGAAGAGCCAGAAGCCGAACGCATTGAGGCGCGGAAACGCCATGTCGCGCGCGCCGACCATAAGTGGAATCAAATAGTTGCCAAAGCCCAGCAAAATAGGCATTCCGACGAGAAACACCATCGTCGTGCCGTGCATGGTGAAGAGCTGATTGAATGTCTCGGGATCGATGATGCCCGCGTCGGCCTTCATGAGTTGCAAGCGCATGAACGCCGCTTCGACTCCGCCGATGAGGAAGAATACGAGACCCGCGGCGATATACATGAGCCCGAGTTTTTTGTGATCGACCGAGAGCGTCCAGCGCGTGGCTTCTTCCCAAAAAGTAAGGCGTTCGGTTGAAGCGCCTCCAGAACTTTCAGGATCGGAGCGTGCAGGATCGGAGTGTGCAGGAGTGGTCGTCATCGCGAGGAGTTCACTTGAGCGTCATGAGATAGTCGGTCACTGCGTCGAGTTCGTCATCAGCGAGTTTGAGACTTGGCATGTTGCAGCCCGCTTTCATCGTGTCGGGGTCAGCAATCCACTGGCGCAGATTGGCGCGTGTGAGATCGATGAAGCCTGAACCGATCGTGTCGCGACTCGCAAGATGCGTGAGATTGGGACCGAACATGCCATCACTCGTGCCTGCGATGGTGTGGCAGTTCATGCAGGCGTATTGCGTGAAGACCGCGCGGCCCTTCGCAACAGTTGCGTCTTCAACAGCGGGCTTGCTCTGCGCGGCGCGCCACGCATCAAACTGTGCGGAATCCTCGGCGTACACGCGCAACAACATGTGCGCGTGTTGTGTGCCGCAATACTCCGCGCATTGACCGAGATAGAGCCCAGGCGTTTCCGCCGTAAACCACATTGCGTTCGAATGCCCTGGAATCAAGTCCATTTTGCCCGCAAGCCGCGGCACCCAGAAACTGTGAATGACATCCGCGCTTTCAAGGCGCAGCCACACAGGGCGACCAATCGGGACATGGAGTTCATTCGCGGTAATGATCGTGCGCGTGATGCCATCGCGCGCGTCGGCTTCGTAGCGATACTCCCACCACCATTGATGCCCAATGACAGTCACTTCGAGCGCGCCATCAGGTGGATTCGTGAGATCAATGTTGCGAATCGTGCGGATCGTCACCATCCCCAGCACAAACACGATGATCACGGGAATCACGGTCCACGCGACTTCGATGGGCACGCTGCCGTAAATCTGCACGGGTTCGCGTGACGAACCAGCTGGATCGCGTTTGGCCGCGCGCGCCGCCTTCACGCCGCGCACAATCGCGACTACGAGAAAGCCTTGCACCACCACGAAAATCGCGGCGCAGATAGCGAATACGAGGTAACTGAGATCGCGAATCTCGCGCGTGGTTGCTGAGTTTGGCGAGAAGATTCCCGTGACGCCCGCGCCTTCAGTTGGCGGAATGCTGCTGTCACAGACTTCAAGTGGTGCGCTCTGTAGTGCGGCGAATGAATCGGTATTCGTTGCCGCGAACGCAATCGCGGCGAGTACCAACCCAAGAAGTTGCAGTTTGGGTTTCACTCGCACGAACGATCCTCGAGAACAACTGCGCTCTCACGCACAATGCGTGGCAAGCGAGGGGCGCAGTGTACAGAGGGAACGCGTCGCTTACGGCTTCTGCACTTCAAACATGAGCACGCAGCGAATCGGTTGAAACAGGGTCGTCGAGTTCACTAATCGTTCGAAGAGGAACCCACAGAAATAGGTGAGCGCGTTGAAGCGAAGGTACTCGGGGCGACCTTCGATGACACTGGTCTGCACCACTCGCAATCCGCTGCGCGCGGCGTACTTCCGCACATCAGCAGGTGAATTGCACGCGTAACAGGTCGGAAACGTGTCGTGCTCCTCACGCCCGCGTCGCTTGTTGACCGCCTTGTGAAACCATGTCGGCGTGCAGCGCGCAATAAGTGGGACATAGTGCCATTTATTCGGGGTCTTCGCGAAGAAACGACCACCTGGCTTGAGCACGCGCGCGATCTCGTGAAACACCGTGTCTGGGTGTTCGATGTGCTCCATGACATTGTCCGCAAAGACAATATCGAAGGTCGCATCGGGATACGGAATGATGCCCGCAGGGAGTTCAAGCACTTTCGCTTCGTCGAGATAGGGATTCTCAAAGACGGCTTTGTCGGGATCGATGCCCGCGACAAATTTGGCGATGCCTTTGAAGTTCATGTGCGGCACATGCCCGCGACCAGCGCCGTAATCGAGCACTGTCTTTGTGCTGTCGATTGCTGGAAGAAGGAGCTCGCGAAAGAATCGATTGTCCCAGTTGGGTTCGTAGGCTGAGTACCAACGCTTGTCGAGATTGAGAACAGTTGCACTCTTGGCCATAGTGAGATTCCGAGTCGTCAAGTACCGGTCGCTCAGGCGCATCGATGCAAGTTTTCTTGTTGAGCGATGCGATTGCCCGCGAACTGCGCGTCAGCACTTCTCACAGGTCACACGCACCCCAGTAAGCGAGCACGATCGAGAGGTCCCCTGCGCCGACGACTCCATCACCGTCGATGTCAGCCACGGTGCCGAGTTGACCCCAATGCGCGAGGACAAGCGAGAGATCGCCCGCGTCGACCGCGGCGTCCTGATTGATGTCGCCCATACACAATGAGCCCACGCACGGAGGATTGACCGCGCCTGCGGTTTCGGCAGTTGCATCTGCGGAGTATGCAAACGAACCGATGCGCCAAGCATCTGTGTCGAGACAACGCCTTGTTTGAAAGATGAAAAAGCCACCATTAGGTCCAACTTGCGCAGATGCGTATGTCCATTCGCTATGCACGCCTGGCGCGCCCCACATGATTGAGACGCCGTCGATGAGCTCGCTCCACGGCTCGATGTCGAGCACGCCATCGTTGTCGAGATCGAGGTCGTCGCCTGCGTGCGCTTTGCACTGGCGCACGAGTAACACCGTGAGGTTGTCAGCATCGTCAAGCCCCGTGATCGCATCAAGATCGGCTTTCATTGGCAACGCAGGTGAAGCATGAATGAGAAACGAGCGATCAGCAGGAATCATCTGTCCATCAAGCGAAATCACCGCCTCAAGCACTCCACTATTTCCAAGCGCGGGACCGATCGCGGAGTCATCATCGCCAATGACAACAATTGAAAACCCATCGAGCGAGAAGCCCGCGACACCGATGAGTTCGATGTATTCCGCGTTCGTCAGAGGAGGCAGCGAATCAACGCGAATCTCCGCGAGCTTCGGCGGCGGGACAAGCATGGTGATCCCAATGATGAGGAGCGCGGCGTGGAGCATGAGGTCACGCTAACACAGTGCGGCTGAAGTCTGCGCAATAATTTAAAAATATGAGTGCCAACGCTTGTAGGGGCAATTTGGGACAGGCACTTGCGGTTGCCGTGGAGTGTGGACTCTGCCGGAGCCCCCTTGTTCTGATCCCGTTCGGGGGATGAGGGTCGCATTTGGCGTCGGTGCGAGCCAAACTTTCTCGATTATGGGTGAGAACTTGGGGCATCTTGCATAAGTAGTGCGAATGGAGTTGCCACGGTGCAGGGCGGCTGTACGCTCAGACTGCTGATTCGTTTTGTTTGTGTTCGCTCGTCCTCGCTCGCGTTTGCTCGTCCTTGCAAACTTGGGCTTTCGTTCACCTGCGTTATGCGGGATTCAATCTTATGCTGAAGATGCTGCTTTCTACCGCTCGTACTCTTTCGTCTGCACTCGTCGCTACGGCTTCAGTGGTTGTGCTTGGGATTGGCGCGCCGACTTTTGCGCAAGGGTTTGAGGTTGTGCGTCCGTTCGATCGCGACTTTGTTGCCGAAGCCGTCGCTGCGGACTCGCAGGCGATTGCTGTTGATGACGATGCGTTGCGTGTATTGCGAGTGGGAAAGACCTATCGCATCGAGGCGTTTCCGCTTTCGATGTTTGATTCCGTCGATTTGATTGTTGAACGCATCACGGTTCCCACCAATGGTGTTGCGCCGATCGTTGTCGATGCGCAAGGTGTTGAGCAGCCCATCGTGCAGGGTGAGATCTGCATCCTTTCAGGCTCGCGTGCGGAAGATCCAAACTCGTCTGTGTTCCTCGCGATTTCTGAAGCGGGCTTTTATGGATGGATTGATTCCTCCGAGAGTCGCTACTACATCTCGAGCGGTCCGTATCTTGCGGGACTTGTGCCCGTGGTCTGGGATGCGTTTGGTCCTGCGAATGATCGCATTCAAGCCACGCCGCTTGAGTGCATTGTTGAAATGATTCCTGGTCTCGATACGCAGACGCCAGCTGGCACGGAAGCGTCGAACTTGCTCGCGAATTGCCGCACGATCGAACTTGCGATTGACACCGATCAAGAGTTCCTCGCATTGTTCGCGGGAAACACGACGGCTGCGTACGGCTATGTGCAAACATTGGTCGCGGGAACGAACGAGATTTATCGCCGTGACGTGCTCACGCAGTTCATCATCTCGTACACGAGACTCTGGTCGACGACTGATCCGTGGAACGCAGGGAATACCTCAGTGCAGTTGACGCAATTCCGCGATCACTGGACGTTCAACATGAACGCAG
>QWPU01000047.1 GCA_003671065.1 Planctomycetota bacterium
GCAGGCGGCGGAGACGAGGACTATTGAGTCCAGTCCGCGGCTGATCGAGGTTGTATTGAAATGAATTGAGACTCGAGCCACTGAAAGGTGGCTCGAGTTGTTTTTGCATCGAGCGCGCCGATGGCGTGCCTCATGCAGACGCACGCATCCGTCACCGCCGCGCGCTCCTGCGATTGACTTTGCGAAATCGCCGAAAGCGCGCACACAAGGACGCCGACGACAGGCATTCTTGCGCGCAGCAACGCGCTTACGGCAGCGGGCCGTTTGACAGCGCACTCCAGTGGAACTCCTTGCGCGTCGAGCGTTGAAGCCCAACCGAGTGCGCATGTGCGCCGCATCCGAAGTTAGCATTCAGCCGCCCTCCAGACTAGCGTTCAGCCGCCCTCCGATCTAGCGTTCAGCCGACATCTGGACTGGCATTCAGCCGCCGTCAGGTTTATCATCGGCATCGTGCCACGCGTTGTTGACCCCTTTCCTCGCTACCTCGCGCCTCGTTTGCGAGAGGCGCTTGCAGATACTCCGGTTGTGCTGGTGCACGGTCCGCGGCAGAGCGGCAAGACCACACTGGCCCGCGCCGTCGGTGAGCCGCGGGGATACCAGTACATGTCGTTTGACGACGAGGCCATTCGCAGCGCTGCGCTGAGTGATCCGATCGGCTTCGTGGGTGGGCTTCCAGCGAAAGCCATCCTCGACGAGGTGCAGCGTGTTCCTGAGATCTTCACATCGCTCAAGGCTGCGATCGACAAGCGCAGAACCGCGGGTCGCTTCATTCTCACTGGATCAGCGAATGTGTTGTTGGTTCCAAAGCTCGCTGATTCGCTCGCGGGTCGCATGGGCATTTTGCGACTTCATCCGCTCTCACAGTGCGAGCTTGCGTCCACGCGTCCGCGCTTCATCGACACGCTGTTTCGTGGCGGATTCAAGACGGGAATCGTCGATCGTCTCGGCTCTAATCTCGCGGAGCGCATCACGGCTGGTGGCTATCCGGCCGCGTTGGCGCGCCGAGTTTCCGCGCGGCGCCGTGCGTGGTATCGCGACTATGTCGACACGCAGATTCAACGCGATGTCCGCGACCTCATGCGCATTCGCTCACTCGATGCGCTTCCCAAACTGCTCGCGCTTGCAGCCGGTCAGACCGCGCGTCTCATCAATGTCGAAGCGCTCGCCGCTCCGTTCGAGTTGGCGCGCCAAACGATCCACGAGTATGTCACGCTGCTTGAACGCGTCTTTCTGCTTGAGCGTTTACCGCCGTGGCATACGAACCATATGAGCCGTCTCGTGAAGCGACCAAAGCTGCATGTGGCTGACACGGGTGTCGCATGTTCGTTGCTCGGCATCGACGCCCGCGGACTCGATGCGGACCGGCAGCTGCTTGGCTCAATGCTCGAGACTTTCGTGCTCCAGGAACTGCGCCGTCAAGCGAGTTGGCGGCCAGTGCCTCTCGACTTTTCCCATTTCCGCGATCGTGATGACTTCGAGGTGGACATCGTGCTCGAGCAGGGGCCTTCGGCTGTCGCTGGGATCGAAGTGAAAGCCGCAGCATCCGTTGGTGAATCCGATTTCCGCGGACTTCGCAAACTGCGCGAGGCTGCGGGCAAACGATTCGTCGCGGGCGTTGTCCTCTACGATGGCAGCGCAACCATACATTTCCGCGATGGACTCTTCGCGGTTCCTCTGCGAAAGCTGTGGGAAACGACATGACTGCCGCCTGTCCTTGAATGGTGCCCAACCGAGTGCGCATGTGCGCCGCATCCGAAGTTAGCATTCAGCCGCCCTCCAGACTAGCGTTCAGCCGACCTCCGATCTAGCGTTCAGCCGACATGCGGAGAGCAACGGGGAAATCGCTTCCTCTCCCCAATTCGGGCCTCAACTTTCTGCGTTCGCTGAGAGACTCGCTCGCACCGTGCGGAATCGATGTGGCAGGACTCGTCCGTCCTCGTACTCGAGCACCTCTCACAGAAATGAAGTTCGTCATGAACCACTCAACATTTGCAACTCTCGCTCTCACTGCCGCAGCACTCATCTCTT
The DNA here is from genome assembly GCA_003671065.1 of Planctomycetota bacterium. GTDB lineage: Bacteria > Planctomycetota > Phycisphaerae > Phycisphaerales > SM1A02 > QWPT01. The sequence continues at coordinate 2,029 of QWPU01000047.1, forward strand.
CCGGCGCAACCGCATCTGGCTTCACGGGCAATGTCGTTGTTGCGTCGCCGGTCCGTACCTGCATGTTGGTCAGGCAAACGGGGTTCGCGTCTAACTTCTTATCGCTGCAAATCAAGGTCTTGATGCGCTCAGGGGTCTACGAGTATCCGCAATTCAATGTGGTCACCTCTTCGCTCGGCTATGTCGTCGAAACGACTGGCAGTTGCTATCGCATTGTTGCGACGGTGGTCACTGGGAACCAAACTCGCTTTCAGATCTTTCACAGCGGCCTGCCAAACGTAGGCGTCCAATCCATTGAATTCGGTGGACTCGCGCAAGAACTTGTCTTTGACCGCACCAGTCCGAATCCTGGCACTTCAACATCTGACTCTGGTCGTGATGTGCAGTATTTCAGTGGCTCTGGCATATGGTCCGTCACCGCGGAATGGCGCAACCCCATCCGAATCGCTACCGCCTCGCCGCTTGGCGATTCGTATAGCGGACTCAAGATCCGTTTCAGCACCACCTTCCGCGCTGGCGATCACCTCTACTTCGATGTCGACACCGATATCGCGGCGTGATCAGCACAGCAAGGGGCAATCAGGGCCGAGCACTTTCTCCGACAGAATTGTGATCTTGGCTTGCCTGTCCAATGCGCTCCGACCGATTGCGCGATCACCGAGATCAAGGAAAAGAAGGCGAAGGCGCCAGCAGGCGGCGGAGACGAGGACTATTGAGTCCAGTCCGCGGCTGATCGAGGTTGTATTGAAATGAATTGAGACTCGAGCCACTGAAAGGTGGCTCGAGTTGTTTTTAGAAGAAGGTTTTTGAATCCCAGACATTGCCGTGCCGATCTTGCGCGGGCTTGTCGCATGTCCATCGGTCGCTCACACGACTTGGAGGATCACTATGCGTGCACTGTTCTCATCGATACGCGTTCCATTCGTGCTACTCACCCTCTGCGCGTCGATGCCCGCACTTGCGAGCGATGACACTGGCTGTGATGGTGAAGAGTCGCGTGCTTATTGGTTTCGCCTGAAGCTTCCTGCGCAGTCGGTACCAGCCGGCGGCGAGGTCTCACTTTCGTGTTCGAGAATCTGCCGCAACTTGCGCAGTACGGTTGGCCGCGCGTGCGAATCAGCACCTCTGCCGATCTTGGACTCAACGATGAAAGGCTCTACATCCACGATGATGTTGACGGTAAGTGGAGGCCACTTGCATTTGACGGCGAAAGCGATTGCGCCAATCCCGCGAATTGTCTCATGTACACCTGGGCGAATGGATCAGTCGCTGACGGGACGGTGGTCTTCTCAATCCTCGCTTCACCGAGCGTGAATGCGAAGACTTGCCTTGACGGCTTCATCGAACTCACGCTGGCCTACGAGGCCGAACAAGATCACGATTGCAACAACAATCGCATCGACGATGCGTGCGACATCGCAGCGGGTCTCCTTGAAGACTGCAACGAAAACCTTTGGGCCGACATCTGCGAACTTGCGCGCTTTCCTGATCGCGATTGCGATGGCAACGGCATTCTCGATTGCTGCGATCGAGACAACGGCGCAGATGACTGCGACGGCAACGGGAAACTCGATCGCTGCGACATCGCCGCGAATCCTGCGCTTGATTGCGACGGGGATGGTCGGCTTGATCTATGCGAACTCATTTGGGATGGAGTCACGGATGTCGATCGCAACAACATTCCTGACAACTGCGACATCGCAGCGGGTCGCCTTGAAGACTGCAACAACAACGGCGTCGCGGATCTCATCGAGCTCAGTGATTCTGCGAATGACACCAACGGCGATTCAATCCTCGATGTCTGCGGCGTGATCTCACCTGATCTCTGGATCGATGGTCTCGTCAATTCTGCTGATCTCTCTGTCTTGCTTGCGCTGTGGGCCACAACTGATGTGCGTGCGGACTTCGATGGCGATGGCCTTGTAGGCGCGCCTGATCTGGCGCTTCTTCTCGCTGCGTGGGGTCCGATTGGCTTATGCGGCGATGGCTTCGCTGACCCAGGTGAGAACTGCTGCAATTGCCCGCAGGATGTTGGTTGCGGCGCGGGGTTCGATTGTTACTACGGTGCGTGTCTGCCCTGTCCAGGTGGTTTGTGTTCACCGACGATTGATGAGTGCGATGTGCTCTACGGTTTCGGTCTCGAGCTCGTCTACGGTGACGAACCTTGCTACGGACCTGCGCGAGAGGAACTCGATTGCTACTACGCGTTCTTCGATTCTTCGCGCGGTCACGGATTCGCGATGAGCATGCTTTCGCGAACGACTTCGAACTCTGGCATCGCGGTTGCTTCACTCAGTCTGCTCGGACTCCTTGCGGTTCCTCGGAGTTTTGTTGAGCGACTGAAGCGGCGAATCCGGCGCTGAGCCATAAGCACACGCTGCACCAATCTTTGAGGAGTGAGAGATCGAGCATGCTCATCGCGGCGAATGTCGCGAGGCTTGCGGCGAGCGCTGCGCTCCACTTGCGCGTCGCTACTGATGCGAGTCCTCGACGAAGATCACAGATGATCGCAATCACCAACGCAGCAAACAACGCCGCGCCGATCACGCCGCGTTCAGTGAGTAGTTCGAGCGCGATGTTGTGCACCCACGGCATACCGCCTGCAGGCGTTTCTCGGCCTTGAATCTGCGGCAGTTTTCGTGATGCTTCATTCACTTCGAAGAACACGGCTGGGCCTTGGCCGAGCAAAGGTCGTTCGACAAATGCGTCGAACGCGATGCGCCAAGTTTGCAAGCGAATCTCATCTTGTGGATGCAGCGTTTCGCCGACTCGTTTGCGGAATGAACCGAAGTCGCCGATCCATGCGACGGCGCTCACTGCGAGCGCGATTGCGAGCGACCACTTCAGGAAGCGTCGCGTGCCGAACCAACTGTTGACATTCGCGCCGACAAACATTCCGCCAAGCGTCGTGCGACTACTCGTGAGCAGCACGCCGAAGCACGCGAGCGCAATCGACAACACGCGCGTCGACTTCGCGCGCGTCGTATCTGCGTTACACAACGCCAGCGGAAGCAGCAGCGCGATGAACGCAACCTCGTTTGGATTCGCAAGACTTCCGCTGTAGCGATAGCGATCGACTGGCGCGGCGACACCGAGCAACATGCTGCGACCAAACGCGTATTGCCACGCGATGTCGAGCGCGCAGAGGAGAATCGCGGCGAGCATTGTTCGTCTCACCAACATCAACGCGCGCGCGTTTGCAGCAATGAGTTGCGCCGCGGGAAACACGAGCATCAACAGGAACCCGCTTGCGCCGCGACGAAGCGAAATTTCCGAGAAGGGCGAGAGCCACGCGGAGCACACGCTTGACGCAGCAAACGCCATCAGCAACGGCATGTGCCGAACGCGCACCGCAAGCGTGAAGCGATTGATGAGCAGTCCGCAGATGAGCAGCGTGATGACGATCCACGCCAACCACGGTGCGAGCGAGCGACCCAGCGGCATCCACAGCAGCAGCAACATGAGTGCAGCCGCGCATAAGTGCGCTGCGATGCTGCGCGGTGAAAGGGCGTTGGAACGCGTCATGCAATCGTTCTCGGTTCTCTGGTGCGCGAAGTGCTTGGTCGCTCTGCAAAAACTAGGATTCATTCCCGCTTTCGTCTCAATCTCGTTTCGTCTTTCCGCACTTCGCTGCTACCTTCGCAGGATGCAACGCGCCTTGCCACACATGTCCTTCGAACTCTCGTCGATCACTCGCGCAGCGCTTGCGCTCGCATTGACTGTGTCAGCTCAGTCGCACGCCGACGGCCTCATCGGCGCGTGGGGTTCCAACTTCAATGGCCAACTTACGACGCCGAGTTCCGTGGGAATCGCGAAGTCAATTAGCGCGGGGTACACGCACTCGCTGGCGGTGAACAGCGCGAACGCCGTGACTTGCTGGGGCTCCAACCAGTTTTCGCAATCGACCGTGCCGAGTACGGTTGGCTCCGTCTTGTTTGCGGTTGCGGGACACAATCACAATGTTGCGATCAAGACTTCGGGCAGCGTGGTCTGCTGGGGACTCAACAGCGATCTGCAATGCAGTGTGCCGACGAATCTCGGCTCGTGCACTTGGGCTGCTGCTGGTGGCGCGCACACGCTTGCGATCAAGAGCACGGGGTTGGTGCAGTGCTGGGGTTTCAACGGCAGCGGTCAGTGCACCGTGCCCGGCACAGTTGGCGCGTGCGCGCGACTTGCTGCGGGAAGCGATCACTCGATTGCGCTTCGTACTGCGGGCACGGTTGCGTGCTGGGGTTACAACGTAAACGGTCAGTCGACTGTCCCTAGCACGCTCGGAAATTGCATCGCGGTCGCGGGCGGATTCGATCACTCGATTGCGCTGAAGTCGACAGGCACGGTTGTTTGCTGGGGTCTCAACAGCGACGGCCAATGCGCGGTGCCTGCGGGTCTGGGCGTGTGCACTTCGATCGCGGGCGGTTTCTACCACACTCTTGCGATTCGCTCGAATGGACAAGTTGTTGCGTGGGGAGACAACTCTTTCGGTCAAGGTGTTGTGCCCGGCTCGGTGCCGCTGTCGAATCGCATTGCGGGCGGCGGCGAGCACTCAATGATCGTGAGTTCGAATCCTGTCATTCAACTTGTGCTTGCGACGCAGCCAACATGCGCGCTTGCCAACGGTTCGATTGATGTGACGATTACCAACGGCGTGACCATCGCGTGGACTGGCCCGAATGGTTTCACGGCAAGCACTGCGGATATCGCCAACCTCGCGGGCGGCACCTACAACATTGTTGTGACAGGCGCCGCGGGTACGACGCCAGGCGGTGGTCAGATCAGCATTCCAGCGATCGTTGACAGTACGCCTCCCGCGGTCAGCAGTTACACCAGTGCATTGAGCGCTGCGGCCGACTCGACATGCAAAGCGCCCGTTGCGAATTTCGTAGCAACTGTCACTGCCACCGACAATTGCAGCGTGAGTTCGATCACGCAAGTTCCCGTCGCGGGCACGCTTGTTGGTCTGGGCAATACCGCGGTCGTCATCACGGTGCGTGACACGTCGAACAACTCCATCACGCGCAACGCGACCTTCACCGTCACGGGAACAAGCTTGACCTATTACCGCGATCAAGATGGCGATGGAGTCGGCAACGCAGTCAGCGGCACACTCGTCGCATGCGCGCAGCCCGTGGGCTATGTGCTCACCAACGGCGACGACTGTCCGTTGGACCCGAACAAACTCGCGCCTGGTGCATGCGGTTGCGGTGTCAGCGATGTCGATGCGAATGGCAACGGCACGCCTGATTGCAACGATGTGTGTCCGTCTGATCTCAACGACAGCGGCACCGTTGATGCTGCGGATCTCGCGCTATTGCTCAGTGTGTGGGGCGTTCCTAACGGTGGGAAATTCCCAGCCGCTGACATTAACAACGATGGCTTCGTGAATGCCGCGGATCTCTCAGCGATGCTCGCGGTGTGGGGCGGCTGCGGTTGATTCGCACTTGCACGCACTCGCGTTCGCACTCTCGCCTCAATCAACATCGCCAGACATAATCATGCCTTCGGGCCATGTGAGTCGCGTCTTCCATGCGATCGCTACGGACTTCGCGTCTTTGCCTTCTGCGCGTGCTGGAACAGTGAGCGTCCACTTGAGCAAGCCCTGTGGCTTTGCGTCCTTCGTGTACTTGTCATCAATCGCGAGCGCAGGCGTCACATCCTTCAGTTCAATCTTCGCTTGTGCGTTGCGTGACACGGGCACGCGGTCCCACACTTCGACATCGACGGCGCGCGCAAGTGTGTTCGTGAGTTCGATGCGGTATCCGCGGTCGATGCCCTTCGCTTTCGAGAAGACGCCGCTCTCGGAGTTAACCTTCGTCAGCATCTCGCGCTTCGCAGTCACGCGCGGCTCTTTGCCAAACCACAATTCGACTTCGCTGCCGACTGCAGTCTCAGCGATGTTCGCGCGACCGATTGAATCGGCGCCGAGATACATGCGCGCCGCGCCAGGCAATAGGAGGTAGCCGCTTTCGTTGCGAAAGCGCGCGCGCAGAAAGACATCAGCGTCGACGAGCGGTTGCGCGACGAGTGTGAAGGTCGGCTTCGCGTCAATGTTTGCAACACGCGTCTTGCGTTCAGCATTCGCATCACTCTTCGCACTAAACGCGCGCGGTAAGCGATACTCAACCGCCGCACCTTCGCCACCAACTTGCGCATCAGCCGCGAACCCCGCGATGACCGCTGCGTTCTTCCCGTACTTGCCGCCACCCGCCATCGGCGCGCTCGCTGGCGCTGGCATATCCATCGACATCTCCCTCGGAGATCCAGGCATGTTCTCCGACATGGCGCTCACCGAGCCGGTCGGTTGCGGTTGGTAGAGATCGATGTACGCAGGATCAACCACGCGCGGATTCGCAGCGTTGGTTGGTTGCGCGGTCGAAAGCATGAGTTCGACATCCGTCCAATCTTCACCGGTGGCTTGACGCACGATGGCATCGAACTCAAGCGTGAGCGCGCCCTTGTCGGGGTCGCCGCGCACGGTGTATGACGGCTGCCACGCGGCGTTACTCACGAGATATGTGACGCTGATCGGCGTCGCTGCGCTCTCGGGCACTGCGATGGAAACAAGCGCGAAACGCTCGATTGGCGGCGCGCCACCAGCTGCTGCGAGCGCGTGTTCGCGCGCAGCAAGTTCGCCTTCGACATCCTTCTTCTCTTTCGCAAGCAGTTGCGCGACCTCGGTCAATCGTTCGCGCTCGCTCTCAATGAATACGAGTTGACCGCGAAGTTTCTCAGGATCGAGCGTCGTGCCCATGTCGCGCGACGCATCACTCGCGACCTTGGCTGCGATCGAATCAATCGTCTTCTGTAGCGCAGCGTTGTTAGCAGTGCGCCGCGCAATGTCAGTGAGCTTCTCGCGTGACTCGTCGACATTCGCCAGCGCTTCGCGCACGCGCGGGTTGTCGCTTGAAGGCGCGGCGAGAATAACGGTCTCAGTCTTTACATCGAGCAACTTCGCGGTGCCACCGAGACGCGCTTGCACACTGTCGAGGTCTGTCGCAAGCGGCAGTGGACCAACTCGCAGTTCATAGAGACCTTGCGCGAGCGTCGGCGCACCACTGCGTGTGACGGCCGCGCGACCGCGATAAACCGTGACGCTCGCAATCGCCAGATCGGCGCGCATTGCCACAGGTTTCAGCGTGTCGTCTTGCGGGGCGAGTGCCGCGTGCGACGAAGCAACGACGAGCGTTGTGGAGAGAGTGGTGGTGAGCAATGCGAGGGCGATGAGTGTCGTGCGCATCGTCTCAGCGTAACGCGTCAGAGGGACAGGATCAGGTAGATCATTGTTCCCAAGACGATCATCGCGCCGCCAACGATCAGCGCAAGTTGCCACTGTCGTCGCCGCGCGACAACGCGATTGAGCCAGATGCGTCCGTCAGTTTCACGCACCACAACGCCCGCACGAATAAGCGGCGCGAGTGGCGGTTCGCTCAGCCCAAGCGTCGCCGCCTTTCTCGCAGACTCAGGTGAATCTGCAGCAGCCTTACTCAGTGTGCGCACAGGACCACGCTTCTGCAGCGCGAGCGCAAGCATCATCGCCGGACCGATGAGCGCGCCAAGCGCGCCGAGTCCGCCCGCACCACCTGACGGCATTGGAAACGGCATTAGCGCAGTCCTTCTCGCAGACCTTCACGAGCCACAGCGTTCAACCTTCGATGCCAAGCACATCACGCCCTTCGATACCATTAAGCGTGAGTGTGTTGAAACTCGTATTTACAAGAAAGTCATAACTCTGTCCGCCGTAATAGCCGTTGGGTCCAAGCGGCGTCGTGCGCGACCAGAGATTTCCCGCACGCTGTTCCGCTTGTTGTGCACGCATGCAGCCAACGAGTTCGATGTGGCCATCAAAGAACAGCGACGCAGGCTCACTGGTGTATCCGTGATTGTAAAACCACGCGGTCTTGCCACCTGCGAAGTTCGTGTTGATGAGCGAGTCTGGCGTCTTCTGCAACCAGTTGTGCTCGATCATGCGGGTCTTGAGCGAGGGATAGCGGCAGCGTGACACTGGCGGACTCCGATACGCAGTAGGAAAAGTCGTCGGCGCGGTGTAACCACTCACCACGCCGTTCTTTCCAAACACCTGCGCATCAAACATCGCGGCAGGCGACCAGCAATACGAACTGTCTTCGTAGTTCACGCCGTCGTAAGCAAACTGCGCAGGCGTCGTGAAGTACTTGCTGATGTTGGCAAGCGGCACCACATCTTTCGGCGCGTAGAAAGTCGGGTCGTAAAACTTCCCGCTGACATACGCGTTGAACGCCTTGATGCCGGGCATGCGGAAACTTCCGAATGCATTGCCGCCGCCTGGATTACTCGCGGTGCCGAATTGCATCGGCACATAAATAATCCAGTTGTAACACGCCTCAGGCCAACCATACTGCGCGCACTTGCCGCTTGAGCCGAGGAAGTAGCCCCAGATCGCGCCGCCTTCCCATCCGAGCAATTGCTGCGGCGGACACGCGATGGTTTGCAGATACGTCGTGCAGTTTCCTTGCACGAGTCCCGCATCATCGGGGCACGCAGTGAATTGTCGATCACCCCAGTCAGACGCGTAGAGCTCATTCGCCGACGCGAGATTTTTCAGGTTGCCCACCGACTGCGATACCAACGCTTTGTCGCGACCCTTCTGCACCGCGGGCAGCAGCAGTGCAATGAGGAGTGCGATGATGCTCACGACGACGAGCAACTCGACGATGGTGAAAGCGCGGCGGTCGTATGTGTGTGTGGTGTTCATTCTCATAGCGTGGCTCCTTCGCGGTAGAGGTTTCAGTGCATCATGCGCGCTCTGCTGCTCACTTTCCCCGCACAGCACAGATCTCCGCGCAAATTGTTGGCATTCCGTAAAAAAACAACTGCCCGCGCCGAAGCGCGGGCAGTTGGGATATCACAGGAGTATTGAACTCAGATGAGTTCGATCAACCTTCAATACCGAGGACATCGCGTCCTTCGGGGCCGTCAAGGGTGAGCACATGGAAACTGGTCCGCACGAGGAAGTCGTACGACTGACCTCCGAAGTAGCCCGTTGGACCCAGTGGAGTGTTGCGCGACCACAAGTTGCCAGCGCGCTGCTCGGCCTGTTGTGCACGCAAGCAACCGACGAGTTCGATGTGACCGTCAAAGAAGAGGCATCCTGGCTCGCTGACATAACCGTGATTGAAGAACCACGGAGTTGCACCACCACCGAAGTTGGTGTTGATGAGCGAGTCTGGTGACTTCTGCAGCCAGTTGTGCTCGATCATGCGGGTCTTGAGCGATGGGTACTTGCAACGCGACACTGGTGGGCTGCGATAGCCTGCAGGGAGGGCCGTTGGGTTCGAATAGCCAGGAGGCGTATTGACCTTCCCGAACACCTTGGCGTCGAACATCGCTGCAGGGGAGAAGCAGTAGCTGCTGTCCTCGTAAGCGCTGCCGTCGTAGGTGAATTCGCTTGGGCTCGTGAAGTACTTGCTGACATTGGCGAGCGGAACGACATCCTTCGGCGCGTAGAGCGTTGGGTCGTAGAAGCGGCCGTTGACGTAGTCATGGAATGCCTTCAGGCCAGGGATACGCCATGCGCCGAAGCCGTCGTTAGGAACGAGGTTGATTGGAAGATGGACAACCCAGTTACCGCAGTTTCCTGGGTAGCCGAACGGCGCGCACTTACCAGTTGATCCGATGAAGTAGCCCCAGATTGCGCCGCCGTCCCAACCGAGAAGCGCTTGCGGTGGGCAAGCGATGTTCTGGCAGTAGGTGGTGCAGTTGCCGTTCGCGGTTCCTGCATCGTCGGGGATGATGGTGAACTGGCGGTCGCCCCAGTCCGAAGCGTACAGCTCGTTCGCCGAAGCGAGGTTTTTCAGGTTAGCGACTGAGTTCGAAACGAGGGCCTTATCACGGCCTTTTTGCACTGCTGGAAGGAGCAGGGCGATGAGGAGAGCGATGATGCTGACGACGACGAGGAGCTCGACGATCGTGAATCCGCTCTTGCTGACGCGAACTGGATGAGCCGTGGTTTTGACCATTGTGGACTCAGCCTTTCTGCGGGAAAACCCGCGTTGAACGCTTCTCGACAGTCACTGCTTTCTCGGCCATGAGTGTCTTATGTGGTTCGCGTACACCGTTGGCCGAATCGATCGGCACATGGTGGTCGAACCACGCAAGACTAACCAAGCATTGACTGTGCGTTCAGAGATTGGCAGGCCGAAGACATGCAACGGCTGACCTGCCGGACTTTCGATCCCGTGAGAATAGGGATCGCTGCCGTCAGGTAGATAGTACTTCTGCCCGCGTGGTTGCAAAGGCGCATCATGCGATTTCGTTGGAAAAGTTGCAAAGGTTTTCGTTGCGCGTGCTTGCGCCGGTGGATCTCGTGCTGCGTGGCGTTATCCGGCAATCGCGCGTAGTCAGCCGACCGCCCTCGCCGAGCTGAGGGCGGTCGTTGACTGTCGCGATTTGATGTCAGGCGTCGAACTCAGCCTTCAATGCCGAGCACGTCGCGTCCTTCGATGCCGTCAAGAGTGAGCACATGGAAACTTGTGCCCACGAGGAAGTCGTACGACTGACCGCCGAAGTAGCCCGCTGGACCCAGTGGAGTGTTGCGCGACCAGAGTTGGCCCGCCCGCTGTTCAGCTTGCTGCGCACGCATGCAGCCAACCAGTTCAATGTGGCCGTCGAAGAAGAGCGACGCAGGCTCGCTGGTGTAGCCGTGGTTGAAGAACCACGGAGTTGCCCCGCCGCCAAAATTCGTGTTTATCAGCGAATCTGGTGTCTTCTGGAGCCAATTGTGCTCGATCATGCGGGTCTTGAGCGATGGGTACTTGCAACGCGACACTGGCGGACTGCGATAGCCTGCAGGGAGGGTCGTTGGGTTCGCATAGCCAGGAGGCGTATTGGCCTTCGCGAACACCTTGGCGTCGTACATCGCTGCAGGGGAGAAGCAGTAGGTGCTGTCCTCGTAAGCGGTGCCGTCGTAGGTGAATTCGCTTGGGCTCGTGAAGTACTTGCTGATGTTGGCGAGCGGAACCACATCCTTCGGCGCGTAGAGCGTCGAGTCGTAGAAGCGGCCGTTGATGTAATCATGGAATGACTTGAGGCCAGGGATGCGCCACGCGCCGAAGCCGTCGTTGGGAACGAGGTTGATTGGGGTGTAGACAACCCAGTTTCCGCAGCCAGGCGGGTAGCCGAGGGACGCGCACTTGCCGCTCGAGCCGAGGAAGTAGCCCCAGATTGCGCCGCCGTCCCAACCAAGCATCGCTTGCGGTGGGCAAGCGATGGTCGCGAGGTAGGTGGTGCAGTTGCCGTTCACGGTTCCCGCA
>QWPU01000048.1 GCA_003671065.1 Planctomycetota bacterium
TCTTGTGAAGGCGGTCGATCGATTGGCCGCATTCCTCGCAGACGAGCAGAGTTGGTGAGTGATCGGGCCCGCCTCGAGTCCCCCCGTCGTCATCGGGATTGCGAAACGAGATCTCGATGCGCAGCACCCAGTCACCGGGGGTCGGTTGGTCAACGGCTAAATCACCTTTTGATGGAGTGCTGCGCGCTAGGGCATTGGGAATCTCAACGAAGCGCCCCATCGCATCGCGAGCGATGCAAATTGTGCCGTAGGTCACGGTCGCGCGAGTTGGTGCTCGCTTCTTTCCCTCCAATTCGATTGATTCTTGTGCGGAAGTTCCTGAATCGGCGCTACCCTTGACGTAGTCGTGCGCGGGTTGGATCTGAAAAGCATCGTCGAGTGACGACTTGTGCGCGGGCAACCCCACCTTGAACGAGTCATGAGAACCCGCTTCGCCATCCCCGCACTCCGAGATGCAGCGAATGGTCAGCTGAATAGGCTGGGCAGAACTTCCATCGCCGTGCTTGCCACAGTGTGCGTCGCTTGTGGGCTCATCACGATCGGCGTTGCGACAGGTCGCAGTGCAAGCAGTTCCGCCCCAGAACTCAATTCGCAAGAGCAAGCCGCTCGGCAGCGCAGTGGAGTCGCCGACACAACTGACAATCAACGGGAGATCAGTCGCGGCGGTGACAGCGGGGGGCGGCACGCATTTACTGTTCGCCCCCTTCGCCTTTCGACGGCCACCCTTCCCAGATCGAACGCGGCCGACGCCCCTTCGGCGCCGAGGAACGCTGCTGTTTTCAACCTCGATCTCCGCAGCACTGCTTTGAACGACGGTGTCGTCAGCCAATTCAATGGGCGTCCCATCCGAGTTGCCAGAACTCTCAACATGCGAGTCACTGCTTACAGCCCCGATGCACGGAGTTGTGGCGGGAGCGCCGACGGCATCACAGCAAGCGGGCACGCTGTCACCACAAACGGCGGATTCCTCGTCGCTGCCGACCCGAAGCTCCTCCCGCTCGGTTCGATGGTCAGTCTCGATGGATATGACGGCGGGGCAGTTGTTCCCGTGCTCGATGTCGGCGGCGCAATCAAGGGTTCTCGTCTCGACATCTTGTTCCCGACTCACGAAGCCGCGCGCAAGTGGGGCGTGCGTGATGTTGAAGTGACAGTCTGGGAATACGCCGACGGCAAGCCCAATGGATTCAAGCGCGTTCGCAGGCCGAGCAAATAGCTGAGCGGCGGCGAACTGCACGAGATGCAGCATCGCTCGCAGAATCTCGGCAAGCGCAAAGACTACATACGAATAGGCTCTCTTCAAATTCTCGCCTGCGAGATGCGGCAAATGTCCATTGTCAGTGTTGCGGACATCGCCGCGTGTCGCGTTAGAAGTAACCGACACAGGCATCACGCTTTCGCCCTGCTGCGCGGAGTTTGCGGTGGGCCCCTCAGAACTCCTCGCTGAGCGGTTCGGACCGTTCGCTTCGTAGTCGACCAAAGTCGCGCAGGGCGTCATCGCGAGTCCTGGCGCGAGGCCTCCTGTACTTTGCGTTTCGCGATGCGAGTCTGTGAGCGTCTCGCCGCTCGTTGCGTCTTCGTGGCCTTGCTTCTGTGGAAGGATCATGTGGTACTCATTTCTCTCGGCCGCATTCGGTCGAGTATTCGGTAGTGAATCGCTTCGGCGATGTGAGAATCAGTGACGGCTTCGCATGAATCAAAGTCTGCGACAGTTCGAGCTACGCGGCGAATGCGGTCGTACGCGCGCGCCGAGAGTCCGAGGTCGCGCATGGCGCCTTCGAGCAATCGCTGGGCAGTTCCTTCCAGCGCGCAGACTCGATCAAGTTCTTTGCCATTCAAGCGGGCGTTGGTGCGATCGCGACCTTGGCGAAGCTCCATTCGTCCGCGCGCATCGAGCACGCGGCTTCGCAGCTCAAGACTCGTGGCGCCAAGGGAGCGTGACTGCAGCGACGCGAATCCCACCGCACGCACTTCGACATGCATGTCGATTCGGTCGAGCAGCGGACCAGAGAGACGGCCGATGTATTTTTCTTGCGCTCTACGCTCGCTCGGCGTTGCCGCGAATCCTCCAGCGTGCGAGGGGTTCATTGCCGCGATCAACATCGTGCGCGCGGGAAATCGCATCGATCCGTGCGCTCGTGCGATCGTGACGAACCCATCTTCGAGTGGTTCGCGCAGGCACTCAAGCGCTGCGCGCGGAAACTCTGGAAGCTCGTCAAGAAATAGAACTCCATTGTGCGCGAGGCTCACTTCTCCAGGCCTCGGCACGCTTCCTCCGCCGACGATTGCCGCGGAACTCGCTGAGTGGTGAGGCGCTCGAAATGGCCGCTCACGAATGAGTCCTCGGCCGCGGGCGGAACCACCAACCGCGGAATAGATTCGTGTCACATCAAGCGCTTCCTCAACAGACAGCGGTGGGAGTATTCCGGGGAGTGCCCGCGCCATCATCGTCTTCCCACTTCCAGCAGGACCGATGAGCAGCGCGTTGTGCCCGCCCGCCGCGGCGAGCGCGAGCGCGCGTTTCGCAGCTTCTTGACCGCGGACTTCCGCAAAGTCAGTGGCCGCGCCAAACGGCGCAGGACACTCGGCGGGAGGTGGTTCGCGACGGAGTTCAAAGAAACCGTTGAAGAATCCAACAGCTTCTTCGAGCCGTGTCACGCCGTAGACTTCAAGCCCTTCGATGACGGCCGCTTCGGGCGCATTCTCGATTGGAACGATGATTCCGCGGAGTTTGTGATCCCGTGCGAACGCTGCGAAGCTGGTCGCGCCGCGGATCGGTCGCACCATTCCGTCGAGGGCAAGCTCGCCAGCAAGGGCGAATTGCGCGAGGCGATCATCGGCACGCTCGCCGATGACTCCTTGCATCCGAAGCATCGCGATCGCGATGGGTAAATCGTAGACTGGGCCCTCCTTTCGGAGCTCGGCGGGAGCGAGATTGACCGTGCAGGGTCCGCGGGGGATGGGGAATTGGCAATTGCACAGCGCCGCGCGAACGCGATGAGCAGACTCACGCACAGACGCGTCAGGAAGGCCGACCACCGAAATTTTCGGTGTCTTGTCGTCCTTCCCTCCACTCGCTGGGCGCTCATCGCATTCGACTTCGACGGGGAGTGCATCGATGCCCCGAAGGGCGAAACTGAGAATTCTTTGCATGCGGCGGTTGTAACCCGCGATTCATCGATTTCTCGAAAGCATGACAGTCTTACACAAGATTTGTGCAAAATTTCTTCACGCGCTTCTGCGTGGCATCATCACTCGTGTTTGCGCAGTGCCATCTTGTCGAGCAATGTCGCTTTTGATGCTCAGTCGAGTCCAGGCGCGAAGCCACGGCGCATCGTGTTCTCGCACACGGCGCGAGGCTCGACGAATTGCAAGAGGTAGTCGCGACCACCAGCTTTCGAACCAAGTCCAGACATTCCGAATCCGCCGAATGGTTGGCGACCAACAAGCGCACCAGTGATGCCGCGATTGAGATACAGATTGCCAACGCGAAACTCTCGACGCGCGCGCATCAAGTGCGCGGGCTTGCGACTAAACACGCCGCCGGTGAGTTTGTATTCAGGTGCATTCGCGATTGCGAGCGCCTCGCTGAAATCTGCTGCAGGCATGACTGCGAGTACGGGTCCAAAGATTTCCTCGCGAGCGAGTCGATGATCAGCACGGATGCCGCTGAAGATCGATGGTCCAACGAAAGGCTTTCCGACCTTCGCTTCGAGTCCATCGGGAATGCTGAGCGTCAACTCGTGCGTTCCTTCTTGCTTGCCAATCTCGATGTAGGTGCGAATCTTCTTCGCGGCCTCGAGGTCGATCACGGGACCGATGTCGGTCGAGGGCGAGCATGGATCGCCCACAACGAGCGCCCGTGTCGCGCCAACGAGTCGATGCAGGAATGGTTCGTACGCACTACCAACAACAATTGCGCGGCTCGCGGCGGAACATTTCTGTCCGCAAAATCCGAATGCGCTCTGTCGAACGGCGAGAACCGCTTCATCGAGATCCGCGGAGGTGTCAATGATGATGGCATTCTTGCCACCCATCTCGCATACGACTTTCTTCACGAATTCCTGTCCGGGCGCCACGAGGCCCGATGCCTGCACAATGTCGAGTCCGACGGCCTTCGAGCCAGTGAACGCAATCAGCGCGACGCGCGGATCGCGTACCAATGCCGCGCCGACAGTCTCACCAGGACCCGCGATGAAGTGAAGCACATTTTTCGGTGCCCCCGCGCGCCAGAGGATCTCGCACATTACTCGCGCGATCGCTGGTGTCTGCTCGGCGGGCTTTACCACCACGGTGTTGCCGGTGACGAGTGCAGCGACGGTCATGCCGCAGCAAATCGCGAGTGGAAAATTCCACGGCGCAATGACGGCCGCGACCCCGCGTGGTTGATACCACTGTTCATCAAGTTCGCCGACGAATCGACCGAGTCGTTCAGGTTCGAAAAGTTTCGCGCCTTCTCGTGCGTAGTACTCGCAGAAATCGATGGCCTCGCACACATCTGCGTCCGACTCACGCCAGACCTTTCCGCTTTCCTTCACGATGATTGCGCTGAGCTCATCGCGGCGATTGCGCATTTCGTTCGCAGCATTGATGAGCACCGCGGCTCGAATGGTGTATTCAGTATCGCGCCACGCAGCAAACGCATCGTGAGCCGCGGTCACTACTCGCTGCGCATCCGCGGCTGTGCCTGTGTTTGGCACATGAGGAACTTGCACTCGCTGCACTTGCGTTGCAAACGATGCACGCGCCGCCGCATCGGCAAAGTTGCGCATCGGCTCCGTATAGAAGGGGCGCGCGTTTGCGATGCCCGCGGGCGCCGCACTTAGCGCATGGCGCTCGGGAGCCTGGGTGATACGGTTCACACCAGGGTCGCTATCGAACTCGCGATGTGGACTTGCGAGCAATGCGCTCGTCGATGCGTTGTCTTTGAATCCAGCTTTGAGCCACGACTCGTTCGAACTATTCTCAAGCAGACGGCGGACGAGATACGCCATTCCAGGGATCAGTTCGCCGATCGGCGCGTATTCGCGCAGACGCAAATCGAGTTCGACCGCGGCGCTCTTCAGTTGGTCGCCCATGCCGTAGAGCATTTGCAATTCGAGCGCAGACTTCGGAAGTCCACGGCGTTCGACCGCGGCAAGTGCGGCGGAGATCGAGCGAGCGTTATGGCTGCCGAGCGCGAGTTTGACGCCGCCTTCTCCCAGTTTCGTAGGTGTTGATGCGACGAAGGCCGCAGCCATTCTTTCGAAGCTCGCGTCTGTGTCGATCTTTCGACTCCACACGGGAACGGTCCATCCTTGCTGCTCAGCGTTGATTGTCTCGTAGTCCCAGTATGCGCCTTTCACCAGTCGCACCGTGACCTGGCGTCCTGTTCGCTTCGACCAATCAATGATGCGTTGTGCATCGTGATCGCCCGAGCGCAGATACGCCTGCATCGCAATGCCCGCTTCGAATTCGTGCTGCTCGCACGCGCGCATGAAGAGTTCCAGCGTCAGATCTTTGAGCGCGAACTGCTCCATGTCAAAGTTGACGAGAACACCGTTGCGCTTGGCAGCGACCAAGATCGGACTGATGTTCGCGAGTAGCTCGCGAATCGATCCTTCGGTGTCGATTGGATCAACGCGAGCGCTGAGCGAACTGATCTTGATGGAAACATTCGTGCGCGCGATCGGACCAAGATGATCGTTCTCAAGCCGCGGACATGATTTCCACGAAGCCACGGTGCGCGGCAGGTTCTCAATCAAATCGAGATATTTGCGGCGGTAGGCGTCGGCTTCTTCCTCGCTCACGCATGCTTCGCCGAGCAGATCGACCGAGAAACAAAGGCCAGAATCCCAAATGGTCTTCAGCGTCGGCAATGAAGTTGCGGCGTCGGTTCCAACGATGAACTTCGACGCCATCGAAGTGATTTGCCCAGACATCGTCTTCGTGACAACGCCCTTCATGAGTCCGCCGGCCTTGAGAAGTGTCGCAACAAACGGCGGTGGGGTCACGCCTGGCTGTGAGAGGTAATCAGTGAGGTGGTCGTACACCGCATCGGAGTCGCGCAACATCGGAAAGCAGTCGACGAAGCGAAAGAGTTGCACCTTGAACGCTTCGTCTTGCATCGCCCAGTCCATGAGCCCGTCACTCCACACGGCGAGCAGGCCCGTCTTTGCAGCGCGAGCGCGCAGCAGAAACTCGGTTCCGATTTCAATCGCGCGTGCTTCGACTGCGGGATCTCGCGGTGTGAGTGCGCGACCGAGTGGAGTCAGCACTGCGGCGGTTGCGGGCTTGGAAACGGGCTTTTTGCTCTTGAAAAACAGTGCCATAGGAGGGCGCGCAGTATAGGAGCCGCCGCCGCGCAATCTGTCTGCTTGCGGCGGTCCATCTCAGCGAAATTCAATGACGACAGGCTGACCACGGTCTGACCACGGTCTGACAACAGCCCGCGGTGAAAAATCAGAACGCCGCGCGTCCGCCGGTTGCGGCGATGGCGCGTTCGTAGCAACGGATCGTGCGCGTCGCGGCGCCATCCCAATTGATACCGCGGATTTCGAATGCGCCGTGTTCCACCAACTGGCGCGAAAGCGGCGGATGGCGCAGGACCGCGATGATCTTGTCCGCCATATCCTCGATGTCCCAAAAATCGACTTTGAGCGCGTGCATGAGCACTTCGCTGACGCCGGACGATTTAGAGATCAGGACAGGCACATTGTGGCTCATGGCTTCGAGCGGCGCGATGCCAAACGGCTCGCTCACGCTCGGCATCACATAGAGGTCCGCCATGGCAAAGACTCGGGCAATGTCACGCCCGCGGAGGAAACCGGTGAAGAGCACTTTGTTCCCGATGCCGAGTGTCGCCGCCATCTCGATCATGCGCTGCGCTTGGTCACCTGAGCCCGCAACAACGAACTTCACATTGTCCATGTACTCAAGCACCTTTTTGGCGGCCTGGATGAAATACTCAGGACCCTTCTGCATGGTGATGCGCCCGAAGTACAGCACGATCTTGTCCTTCGAATGGATCGGTTGCACGCCCACGCCTGCGGGGTCGAGGTCGACGCCGTTGTACACGACATCAAATTTTGCGGCATTTGCGCCGTAGCGGTTGATGCAGACATTTTTGGTCAGCATGCTCACCGCAATCGCTCGCGTGGCGCCGTGCATTCCCCGCCGTTCGATGTTGTAAATCTGCTGATTCGGTGTCTCGCCTGAGCGATCAAACTCAGTCGAATGGACATGTACGAGCAGAGGCTTGCCGGAGAGCCGCGCGATCGCTAGTCCCGCGGGATAGGTCAACCAATCGTGCGCATGAATGACATCGAAGGGGATTCCACGGGTCGCATCCACTGCAAAGCGCGCGTATCGGTCCGCCATTCCCATCAAGTCGCCTGAGTAGTCCGCCGCGTCCGCGCCGATGTGGGCGGCTTGAATGGCCTTGCGACCAGAGACCTCTGGCAGCGCTTGCTGCATCGCGGCTTCCACGGGGTCTCGCACGAGTTCAGGAAATGCACCTGCGCGCGCGAGTGTTCGAATGCGCTCGATGCTCCAGCCTGCTTCGCGCATCATCCGTACGCTTTCTGCGATGCGGGAGGGAGTCGCCTCAGTCGGGCCTTCATAAACGGAGTCAAATGTTCCAGCGATTTCGATGAACTTCGTCGACTCAAACTCCTTGACGATTCTGTGCCACGATTCGTGTTCGGACATGCTCATCGCCACCCGAGGCCGCGGAGTTGCGGAGTGCGGAGTGTTTGAACTCGACGGGCTTACGGTCTTGGCAGGCTGGGCAACGCCCGTGTTCGGCGGCGCGGACTCGGCGTCCGCGACACGAGCACGCTCGATGATTCCACCCGGGCTTACGAGTCGAACATGCGAGGCATGCTCTGGCGGGACCGGCTTGGGAAGTACGAAAGTAACTTCCGTTCCTTGACGGTCGAGTGCGCGGGTGAGGCCGTAGCACGCCGTACCTAGCCCGCCCGTAATAAACGGTGGAAACTCCCAGCCGAGCATGAGTACGCGAAGCGACATTGCGAATCCGACACCTTTGTGCGGCGAAATTGCCGCTGTTGAGTCCGCTACCGCTTTGGACTGAATCTGATTGAACTACACGATCGCCAATTTCGAGGCGACACCCTTGAGTGCATCCACTCCGCGGCTGAGGTCTTACAAAACCTCAGCGCGGTCATTTCAATTCAATCCGTCTCGTCACCGCCGCCAACATCGCCAAGGGCTCGAAACGCTGCTTCATAGGCGAACAGGAACTTCTCCGCCGCAACCTTGTCCGCCGATCCATCCGCGGCCGCTGGGACCGCGTTCTCAAATGTGTACACGCGGTCATCGTCGCGGAAGTGTTTGACGGTGGGCATCTTGCCTCGCCATCCAAGCTCGGCGAGTTCTTCTTCAATAAGCTCTTCGATTGGATCGCCGAAGTGCATGAGATCCGTTTCGATCGACTCGCTCAGCCAGCGGTCGGGAGTTGCGAAGCGCACGACGAGTGAGCCGCCGACTTCGGCCAACTCATACCAGGCGGGCTCTGGGCAATCTTTGGCGTGGCAACGAAGTCGATCAGCGAGGAGCTCGATCGACGCGAAGACTCCGCGGGTTGTAGCGGCGGCACTCACTATCTGGAGGAGTTCGTTCACGAGCAGTTCATTCTTGTTTTGGTGTCCACGGCGCGCATAAGGGGCGGTCATAGTAGCGGCGGCGCTCATGAACTGGCGGCACGCGGCCGACGAGTACGAGGAATCGAGTCCGCCGAGTGGACAAATAGAAACATGTACCAAATACATGCATGACTGCTTCGCGCAGGTTTTGCCTGCATCCGTGGGTTTAGGATGTTGCTTCGATGCATCCATCCGCCGAGCACGGCGGCTGTCGGAGAGTTCCCTGATGAGCTCCCAACATGATTCACGAGGATGTGACGAGCATGTGATAAAAATGTGATGAGGAGGCTCAATGAGCGCACGAGAAAGCCAAGATTCAACCGACCGTTCACCAGCGACCGCCGCTACTGCTCGACAGAGCGGGCCGTGGACAGTTCGAGCGCTTTTGGCTTGGATGACGCCGTTTCTGAAGGAACGGAGCATCGATTCGCCGCGGATGGTTGCAGAGATTCTCTTGGGCGCCGTGCTCGATGTAGAACGACTGCGCCTCTACATGGAGCCGGATCGCGAACTCGATCCGAGTGAACTTGCGCGATTGCGCGAACTTGTCGGCCGCGCGGCGCGCCATGAGCCCGTGCAGTTTCTCGTGGGTCGCTGGCCGTTTCTCGGTCGTGACTTTGAAGTCGAACCGTGCACGCTTATCCCTCGTCCATGCACAGAGCTGCTCGTCGAACGGGCTCTCGCATGGTTTCGTGAGCGTGAAGCAGGTGGATTGAATGTGCTCGACTTGTGCACAGGAAGTGGATGCATTGGTGTGACGCTCGCACTGGGACTTCGCGCGATCAACCGACCAGTCGGCGGTGGATGTGCTCCGTTGCGCGCGACGGATGCGTCGAACGAATCGTCTCATCACGCAACGCAGCCAGCGTTGGCGCTGGAGCAATCTGCGTCAGCGCGTTGGCAGCATGGGGAAGGGGATGCGGCGTTGGAGTCGCCGCCGCGCGCGCATTCGCCGGGCGTGTCCGCGCTGCCCGCACAGATTCGTGTGGTGGCGACCGACATTATTCCGCAAGCCGTTGCACTCGCGCGCAGAAATGCAGAACGCCTTGGTGCGACGGTTGAGTTTCATGTTGGCGATTTGTACGAGGCGCTTCCTATTGATGCATGCAACGAGCAGTTTGATCTGATCGTTGCGAATCCGCCGTATGTGACTGATGCGGAGTACGCGGAGCTCGACAAAAATGTGCGTGAGTATGAGCCAGCGTCGGCACTGCGTGGAGGTGTGGACGGTCTCGACTGTGTTCGTCGAGTGATCGATGGCGCGGCGGCGCGACTTGCTCCTCACGGAGTGCTGCTCGTGGAAATCGGTTGGAAGCACGCTGACGCGGTGCGCGTGCTGGTGAATGGAAACGCGTGGGGCGCGGTCACGGTGTTGAGTGACGGCGATGGTCATCCACGACTACTCGAAGCGCATCGAGCCTAACCGAGTTTGGTTGAGCGTTCGTGCAATGCTTTGCGCGCTTCTTCAAGTAGTTGCGAAATCTGGAATGGCTTGAACAAAAAGCAGTGAAGCCCTTCTTGACTCGATCTCACAATCGAGTGGTTTGGGTCGTAGCCAAACGCCGTCATCAGAATCACAGGGGTCTCAGGATTGACATCCTTTGTGGCTCGAAACACCTCGTAGCCGTTGGCATCGGGCATTCGCACATCCGAGATCACCAGATCAAACGGTGTCGATGTGGCGGCGCGTTCTCGAATTGTTCGAATCGCATTCGCGCCATCTTCAAACTCAGTCACCACACAGCCTTGCTGCTCGAGCACTGCGTGGACAGTGCGACGAATGGTCTCATCGTCATCAGCAACGAGTATTGATCGTCCACGAAAGATCGGATCGCACGCGCCTTCGCGCAGAAACTCATCGGCGCCGAGCACTCCTCGCGGTGCCATCGCTGCGCTTCGAATGAGCTCATCGACCTTTGCAACATTCTCGATCAGCCGTTGACCGATCTCCTTGTTGGGGTGTGCGTCAACAGTCGTGTGCAGCGCGCGCGCGTCATGAGCGATTTGTTCAAGCGGAATCGCCGCCTCGCGCGCAATATTGTTCAGCAATGTTCGATGCGTTTCGCAGCGCTCTGCAACAAGCATGTCCAAGATGTTGAGTGACAGAGCAACATAACGGCCGAGGAGTTCAGCGCCAAGACGGTCTTCGTCATCGAAGTGATCGAGCGCCGCACTCTCCGCATTGAGAATGCCGATGACTTTGTCGTGCAGTCGCAGCGGAACGGTGAGTGTGCTCATCGCGCCCGGGAGACCGCGGAGGTAGCGACTGTCCGCCGGAACATTGGGGCAAAGAATGCTCTCGCCCGTGGTGGCGACAAGGCCACTCACTCCATTGCCCTCTGCTCGCGCAAAAATTCGTTCGCCGATTCCAAGGGGCACTAGTCCAGAGCAGAACACGAGTTCAAGTTGCTCCGTGCGGCGATCAATGAGTCGATACTCGAAGTGATCAAATCCGAGCACGCTCTGCGTCGCGGCCACCACTCTGGTTTCAAGCGCGCGGAGTCGTTCCGGAGCGTTGAGCGAACGAATTGTCTCCGCGTCGAAGTGCAGCAGTTCAACGCCCGCTTGGTCGATGGCGTCGAGTCGATCTTGCAGGCGACGCGTCGCCGTCGCATCGATCAACAGTGCAACAGCGCCTTCGACTTGGTCGCTTCCTGCACCACGAAGTGGCGTCATCACCACTTCGCACCACACACCCGAGGCACGAAAGCTTGCACGCAACGTCGCCGCCGTGGCGCGTGAACGCCGCCAGGCGTTGATGGCATCGACACAACAGTCAGCAAATCGCCGCATGGTCTCTGGCGATTGGCGCGAGAGACCGTGGTTCATCCAAACAAGCTCGCCGCTTGGCTCGACAATCCCTACACCTTGACCGAGGAGTTCAAGAGCTCGTGCAGCACGGTCGGTAGGAACATCGTCGTTTCGTTCAGCAATCGCGAATTGTGCAAGCGCTTGCCGTTGGGCTTCGTCAAGCGGTGAATTGCCGCGGATTTCGTAGGTGTAGGAGCCACGCTGGTTCGTGGCTCGTCGGTTGTCGTCAGTCGACATCAATGCGTCCGTACGGTGGAAGAGAGAGGCGTTGCGCTGCGCAACCCATCTCAGACATGCGAAGTGCGAGTGTAGTTCCTCTGCGTCACTTTGGCGGCTGATCCGCAACTTTCAATCCAATGTGCAACAGGCAAGAGAGTGCCTTCGATACACTTACTTTGCGTGCACGTTGACTGAGGGTGTGCGGCGGTCAAGGGCTGCAGTGTTGTGCGGCGCAGACTGTGGGGCGTTGAGCGATTCCCGAACTGAAACTTCTGATAGGCGCATGTTGAGCATCAAGAAACGCCCGCCGTCAATCTTTGGAGCGTTGCCACGTGTCGGTTGACAAGCCGCGGACCACGGATCGCGCGCTGGTCGGCACCGCCGCTCACGGCGGCTCCGACGGCGGCGACCAGAGTATGGACCGCGGTGCGCAGGGGATTTTCGCCAGAGGCCTTACGAAACGATTTGGCTCGGTGACCGCGGTGCGTGACGCATCGTTCGTCCTTCCCACCCACGGAGTGTGCGGACTTCTTGGTCCCAACGGCGCGGGAAAAACTACGACGATTCGAATGCTGGCGGGCGTGCTGACTCCCGAGGCAGGTGAACTTCGCATCGCAGGGATCGATGCACTTGCTCATGGCGCTGCGGCGCGCGCGCTTGTGGGCTATTTGCCAGAGTCTGCGCCGCTCTATCCAGAGTTGACCGTGCGCGAGTACTTGCGCTATCGCGCAGACATTGGCTGCGTTGCGCCGAGGGCGCGTCGGGCCGTGATCGAAGCGGTGATGAATCAGTGCGATGTCAATCGGTTTGCGAATCGTTTGTGCGGAGAATTGTCGAAGGGAATGCAACAACGGGTCGGGCTTGCCGCGACGCTTCTGGGTGACCCTCCGATTGTGATTCTGGACGAGCCTTCTGTCGGACTTGATCCAGCGCAGACGCTTGCGTTTCGCGAGCTTATTCGTCGGCTAGGAGAAACACGGTTAGTGCTGCTGTCATCACATCAGTTTCCAGAAGTTGAAAGCGTGTGCTCTGAGTTACTCATCATCGCGGACGGTCGCGTGTTGTTGCATGAATCGATGCACGCGTTTCGCTCGCGCGCAGCTGCAGATCGCCGGCATCGGATCGAGAGCGAGCGGTCGCTGCTCACCATCAATGACGCGCGCGCGCTCTGCCAAGACGCCGTGGAACGCACACTTGCGGATGGTTGGATCGAAACAGTCTTCTCCAGCACACATTCGTCTGCGTGCGAAATGCTCGCGCGCATTGCGCTGCGCGAGCACATCACGCTGCGCGTCATTGAAGCCACGGGTCCGCGGCTGCTGGAAGTTTTTGTATCGCTTGTGGAAGGGGCGGTAGCGAAATGACCAACCACGGCTCCAGATCGATTTCTTCTGCCGCCGCGGTGCGGGCCAGTAGCGCCCAAGCGGGTCCGTTTACCCGCGCGGCCAGTTCTTTACGGCGGATCACCGCGGTTGCCCAGCGCGAAACGCGCAGTGCGTTCACTTCTC
Source organism: Planctomycetota bacterium (assembly GCA_003671065.1). Classification (GTDB taxonomy): domain Bacteria; phylum Planctomycetota; class Phycisphaerae; order Phycisphaerales; family SM1A02; genus QWPT01. The sequence goes on from QWPU01000048.1 coordinate 13,181, forward strand.
CGACAGGCTGGATCGTGCTGATGATCTCTGGGATCGTCGCATCAGCAGCGTTCTTCGCAGGGGCATTTGAGGAATCGAGACCAGCAACACTTCGCA
>QWPU01000049.1 GCA_003671065.1 Planctomycetota bacterium
TGTGAAGGCGCGGGACATCGTGGCGCGCACATCGATCGAGGGCGACATCACGCCAGTTGGGATTGCGGGATTGCTCTCGGTTCCTGCTGAAGATGTGCCGCAATTGCTGCTGGTGAAAGTGGGCGATGCGATTGCGATTGGGCAGATCATCGCGCGCACCAAAGGCATCTTTGGCATTGGAAAGAAAGAACTTGCTTCGCCCGCCGCTGGCACGATCGAAAGCGTGAGCGCGACGACTGGGCAGATGATGGTGCGCGGCGCGCCGATAGCGGTGGAGGCGACGGCGTACATCGACGGCGTGGTCACTGAAGTGTTGCCTGGCGAAGGCGCAGTGATTGAAGCGGACGCGGTGTTTGTGCAAGGGATCTTTGGCATCGGCGGTGAAACTGTCGGCGTGCTTCGCGTTGCAACTGCAACGCACGACGCGCGGCTTGACGCTGCGCAGATCAGTGCTGACATGAAGGGCGCGATTGTGGTTGGCGGCGCGCGCGTGACTGCGGCTGCCGTGAAAGCTGCGCAAAACGCGGGCGTTGCGGGCATTATCGCGGGCGGTATTGATGACTCGGATCTGCGCGATATTCTCGGCTACGACCTTGGTGTTGCGATCACGGGCACGGAGCGCATCGGCTTGACCATCGTCATCACCGAAGGCTTTGGCGACATCGCGATGGCTGCGCGCACCTTCGCGCTGCTGCAGAGTTTCGCGGGGCGCGAAGCAAGCATGAATGGCGCCACGCAGATTCGTGCGGGCGTGATGCGACCTGAGATTGTGATTGCGCGCAACGCCACCGACGCGCTGCCGTCGCAAGGCGCGCGTCCTGAAGCGGGGGCGCTCGAAATCGGCACGCAAGTGCGTCTCATTCGCGATCCGTTCTTTGGAAAACTTGGACTTGTGTCTGCGCTGCCGAGCGAGCCGGCGGTGTTAGGTTCGGGCTCGAAGGCGCGCGTGTTAGAAGTGTCGTTTGATGATGGAAGTCGTGCGATTGTGCCGAGAGCGAATATCGAGTTGATTGAATCGTGAACGAAACCAGTTCCAGAACGCTGTGAGTAACGGCGTAGAGGAGTGTGTCGAATGATGAAACTCTTGATGATGAGCCTCGCGCTCACCAGTATGTGTAGCGCGATGCCACCGAGCGCGACCGATGTGTTCGCGATCGATGAGCCTGGTGACGCAGGTTTCGCGTTGCGCGTGACCTTCACGGTTCCTGATCTTGCCGCGACCAAAGAAGTGCGCATCGAACGCGCTGCAACGAAAGCAGAACTCGCGAAGGACGCGAATATGCCTTGGATTGTTGTTGCGACCGTTGATGCGAACGCTGGCATCGAAGGCGTGCTCGTTGCGGACTTGCCCAAGGATGAATCGAACGATGGAGCCAACGCGAATCAAACAGAAGCGATTGCGTTTCGTGTGGCGACTGTTGGAATCGACGGCGAGCAAGCGGCGTTTGTTGAGTCGGCTGCAGTCATCGCGAAGATGAATCCATTCATCATGAAGCGCTTAGGTCTTGCGGTGAGTGTCGTGGTGACATGCGCGTCGGTGATCACATGGATCTTGCTTGCGCGCGCGGGTCGACCAGTGAAGCTTCGTCGCATTGCCGCGCTTGATGCGGTGGATGAAGCGATCGGTCGCGCGACTGAAATGGGTCGTTCAGTGTTGTTTGTGCCTGGTATTCAAGACATGAACGACATTCAAACTGTGGCGGGTATCACTGTGCTCGGTCGCGTTGCGCGCACCGCTGCGGAATACGACGCGACGCTTGTCGTGCCGACCTCGCGTTCGATCGTGATGAGTTCCGCGCGCGAAACCGTGCAAGCCGCGCACTTCGCGGCGGGTCGTCCCGAGACTTATAAAGAAGGCAACATTAACTACATCACCGACGAGCAGTTCGGTTATGTCGCGTATGTCACAGGGCAGATGGTGCGTGAGAAGCCCGCGGCGTGTTTCTACATGGGCGCGTTTTACGCAGAGAGTTTGTTGCTTGCGGAAAACGGCAACGCGATCGGCGCGATTCAAATCGCAGGCACTGCTGAACCATCGCAGTTGCCATTCTTCGTCGCCGCCTGCGACTACACGCTCATTGGCGAAGAGTTCTTCGCAGCCAGCGCGTATCTCTCAGGCGAGCGCGATCAACTCGGAAGTCTCAAGGGCCAAGATCTCGCGAAAGCAATCACCGCCGTCGTCATCATCATGGGTTGTCTGCTCGCAACCTTCGCGGCGTTCGCGCCCGAAGGCATCGCCGCGCGCGCGAGCGACTCATTCCAATCGTTCTTAGGAGGTTGACCTTTGCTCAAACGCACGATTCCCATTCTCATTCTTGCGACGAGCGGCGCCATTCTCGTCGTCGCCTACTTCTCTCCGTTCACAACGAACTGGAGCGAGGTCGTGCTCATGTGGTTCAACATTCTCGCTGCCGTTGCGTATGTGCTCGGCGCGGGCAACCTGCTCGCGGTCAATCTCGAGAAGGTGTCATCACGCCGTGCAGGTTGGGCGTACGCGCTCATCACGCTCGTGGCGTTTGCGTCGATGCTGACCTTTGGGTTGTTCAAAATCGGTGGAGTTCCGAGTGAGGCGCATCCTGATGTGCCTTACGCAGGCGATTACGAATCGACCCAATCTGCGTTCGGTTGGGTGTACGAGTACATGCTCTCGCCGCTGACAGCGACGATGTTTGCGCTCCTCGCGTTCTATGTTGCAAGTGCTGCATTCCGTGCGTTTCGAGCGAAGAATCTCGAGTCAATTCTCTTGCTCGGCACCGCGTTCATCATCTTGCTCGCGCAAACCGCTGCAGGCATGTTCCTCACAGGTTGGATTCCAGCGGACAGTGTCTTCGCGTTCTTGCGCTTCGATTCGTTGCGCATTGCGATTACCGAATACATCCAAACCGCGGGCATGCGCGCGATCACCATCGGTATCGCCATCGGTATCGCCGCGACCAGTCTTCGTCTCATTCTTGGTGTCGACCGAAGTTACCTCTCGAAGCAATAGAGCCTCACGATGACGAACACTTCACACTCCAACCACAGCTCCAACGCCACTCAATCGAGCGGCATACGCGGCTTTCTCGCAGGACTTAGTTCGCTTGATCGTCGCTGGATCTTTCTCGGCGTCGCTCTCGCTGTTGGCATTCCGATTCTCTTGAAGCTCAGTCTTCCTGAAGTGCCTGGACCGATGGCGCGCGCGACCTTCAACGCAATTGAAAAGATTCCGTCAGGCTCGCGCGTGCTGCTCGCATTTGACTACGACCCTGCAAGCCAGGGCGAGTTGCAACCGATGGCTAACGCGCTCGTGCATCACTGTGCTTCGCGTGGACACAACATCGTGTTCATGGCGTTGTGGCCGCTCGGTAAACAACTCGCAGATAAGACCATCAAGGATGTGCTCAAGGAGTTTCATCCTGAGTATGTCGAAGGCACAAACTATGTGCAGCTCGGCTTTAAGACGGGCAATGAGGGCGTCATCAAACTTATGACGACCGCGATCACCGAGCAGTATCCCAATGATGCGAGCGGTGCCGCGCTCACCGACATACCACTTATGTCTGGCGTGAACAAACTCTCCGAGTTCAAACTCATCGGCACGATTTCCGCGGGCTATCCAGGCGCGAAAGAGTGGGTTCAATACGCCGACGGTGCGTCGCCCGAAGCCTTCACGCTTGTTGCTGGTTCGACGGGCGTCCAAGTGAGCCAGTTGTTGCCGTATTACCCGAAGCAACTCGAAGGTTTGTTGGTCGCGGTGAAAGGTGCGGCGGAGTACGAGATGCTGGTGACGGAAAAATATCCTGTGGCGAGGCATCAAGGTCGGCTTGAAGAGGGACGACGCCGCATGGGCCCGCAACTCGTCGCGCACCTTCTCGTGATTGGCCTGATTGTGTTGGGAAATGTCGCGATGATTGCTGCTCGCGGCGCGAAGGGGGGCGCACGATGAGTGTCACGATGAACACGCCGACGAGTGGTAATCGATTGCTGTGGATTTCGCTCATGGTGTTTGGAATGGTTGGACTTTCGCTCAACGCGTTTGCGCGAAAGGACGGCATGGCGCATGGTTATGTCGAGGTGAAGGAAGTTGAACGCGTGCAAGTCACGGTCGTTCAAAGCGCAGGAGCAGGCGCGGCAAGCGCGGACGCCGAACTCAAGTGGGTTGCGCCGACGGATCCGAAAATCGCATCAGGCGAATACACGCGAGTGGCGGGTGTTGCGCCGCGCGCGTGGACGGTCGAATCTCTTGTGCCCGCGAAAGAAGCCGCCATGATGATGACTGCGCGCGACGCGGGCGATCTCACGGTGGAACGCGTTGAGCCCAGCGCGATCAACACATTCGGCATCTGGATCGCAGCGTTTCTTACCCTCGGCATCTTCTCGTTTCTCTATCGCGACAACCCTTGGTACAAAGTTGCCGAGAGCGTGCTCATCGGCGTGAGCGCGGCGTATTGGATGATCAACGCGTTCTGGTCGACGCTCGTACCGAATCTCTTCGGCGCGCTCGCTCCAACGCTCGTGCGCGCGGTGGCGAGTCCCGACTTACCCGTGTCGAGTTCGCCCAACTCCGACTTCTGGCTCGCCGTCGTTCCACTCATCCTTGGCTTCATGTTGTTGTGGCGCCTCGCACCCAAGGGCGGTTGGATTTCGATCTGGCCAATCGCGTTCATCATCGGCACGACCGCAGGACTCAAACTTGTCTCGGGCATCGAAGCCGATCTGATGGCGCAGGCCGTCGCGACCATGCAGCCGCTCGTCGTGCTCAATCCTGCGGACAGCGCCACGGCAACCGCGAGCTCTTTCAGTTTCAGCGCTATTAGTTTCTGGGGCTCGATAGGCTCCGTCGTCAGCGTCGTCGGCGTCCTCTCCGTGCTCACTTACTTCTTCTTCTCGCTCGAACACAAAGGTGCGGTCGGAAAAACCGCGCGCGTCGGCGTGTGGTTCCTAATGATCACCTTCGGCAGCGCGTTCGGACTGACCGTGATGGGCCGCATCACACTCCTCGCGCAACGCTTCGAGTTCTTATTCACGGATTGGTTGAACATCGGGTGAGCGGGGATGCGCGCGGAGGCGAAGCGCACTACCAACTCGATGTCGCGCGTGACAGTGCGGCTGCGGCGTGAGAGATAGCACACGCAAGACGAACGATTCGCTCAGGCGTCACGCGTCACGCGTCACGCGTCACTCGGCACCGCGTGCGGCGCCGAGGAGGATTTCGACGCCGCACACGGGCTTTGGGTGGTGGTGATTCAGTTCCATGAGACATCTCACTCACGCATGCAACGCGAGTGTGCTCTCATGAATTGGATCAGTTGGGCTGTGTCGAATCGCTTAGCTGCGACGCCTACGAGCTGCGAGGCTTGCGAGGCCGAGCAACGCAAGGGCGCCTGGTGCGGGAATCGCGCTTGTGCTGAAGGTCACATTGTCGAAGCGAATTGAGCCTGTCGCGCCCGTCGCGCCGTCGAGCGTGATGCGGAGCGTTGCGAATCCGTTCTCGATGGCGTCGATGGCGGAAAGATCGAACGACTTCAACTCCCACGCGGTGGTGCTCGCACCAAATGACGCCGCGGTGTTCCAACCAAGACCATTCCAATACTCGATGCGATTGAGCGCAAAGCCTGTGGTCGAGCGCCGCGTCGCCAGACTGAGCGTGAGATCTTGGTATCCCGTCGTATCAAACGAAAACACCAGACTCACTCCATTGAACGCGTTGCCTGCAACGCTCAACGCGTCACCAGCCAAATCGCCCTTGAGCGCGCCGACCGCCGTGCCGAGCAGCACGCTGCTGTTGTCGCCGAATGCCGTGAAGTCGAGCACCCCATTGCCGACCGACGCGTTGAGCGTCAATGCGGTCGTCGGATCGACACCGTTCATGTTCCACCCTGCGACCACCGACGCGTTCGCGCCTCCACTGATCAATGCTCCTGCGCTAACGACCATCGCTGCCACCATCCGACCGCTCGTACCTCCTGCGTGCGTTGGTGCGTTCATTCCACTATTCCAATTGATATCGACGAGAGACATCTGCTACTCACTTTCTCCAGGCGTGTTGCCTGTTGGCCTTGTGGCCGTGACATGTATGAGTCGCTCGCGGACTTCGCGGCTACGACTGCGAGCGAAGATACACCCGCTTCAACGGGCTTCCGCAAAGTGTGTGAGTTTTACACACGATTTTTTTTGCGATGTGCAAACGACCCTACGAGCACGCGCCCCACGCACTGAGAAGCACCGCGAGATCCGCGCTGTCGACCGTGCCTGAGCCGTTCAGAACACTTCGAAGTGATAGCTCTCGAGTCCGCAACCGAGCGCGCTGATGGCGGCGTTCGTCGTGCATGACGGATCGGACTGCTCGCTGTGTTCGTGACTGTTGTGATGCAGAATTGTGCGCCACGAGCAAGAACGTTGCGCGGCGCTATCACTGCGCGCGTTCACGCGTGGCGAACCACATCCGCTGTGTTCGGCGTGCACAGTTGCACTGCGAGCGCAATCGCCGCGCGCATCGAACCATCGGAAGCCTTGTTTTTCCCGCTGATTCCAAAGGCAGTGCCGTGATCAGGACTCGTTCGAACTATCGGAAGTCCTAGCGTCACATTCACGGCCTTATCAAATCCTAAGAGCTTGACGGGGATCAATCCTTGATCGTGATACATCGCGACGACCAGATCCCATCCGCCTGATGCGGCCTCGATGAAGATCGTGTCTCCAGGGAAAGGTCCCTGCACATCGATGCCTTTGCTGCGCGCCATATCAATTGCGGGCTTGATGATGCGGCGCTCTTCGTCACCGAAGATTCCATTCTCACCCGCGTGAGGATTGAGTCCGCACACGGCGATGCGCGGCTTTGCAATGCCGAGTTGTTGGCAGAGTTCGTGACCGAGCACGATTGGTTCGTGCACGCGACCAATGGTGAGGTGATCGCGAATTTCCATCAGCGGCACATGCGCCGTTGCGAGCACGACATTCAATCGCGGTGACACGAACGCCATCGCTTGCCGCTTCGTCTTCGTGCGCATCGCGAGCAGTTCAGTGTGGCCAGGCCAGCGAAATCCTGCGAGCGCCCATGATTCTTTCGAGATCGGCGCGGTGACGAGCGCGTCAAGTCGACGCGGATCTCCGCACGGACGCAACGCATCAGTGATCGCATCTTCCACAAAGGTTTTCGAAGCGTTACCACCAGATCGCGAAGGTTCATTGCCTGAAGTGAGCGTGTGCGCAATCGCGTAATCGATCACAGTCACATCACCAAGCACCATGCTTTCATCGCGCGCGTGCTTGATGCCGACGCGAAACCAATTCGGATGAATGTCCGCTTTCTCCGCAGCGGCAAGCAGAACTTCGTTGTCGCCATAGATGACGAAGCGCGCGCTCGAACGAATCGCAGGATCAGCAAGCGCCTTGACGACGACCTCTGGACCGATCCCAAGTGGATCGCCCATTGAGATGCCTACGAGAGGTCGTGTGAGTGGCTGCACCGATGCAGCATACCGATCGAACTCGCCGTAAGCCCGCGTTTAGTCCACATCTTTAGTCACTGCCCACAATGGATAGGGCGCAGATGAACCGCGCATCGCGTGCCACAGAATTCGATTAAGCAAGTCTTCAGGGCATTGATCGAGTTGTTCAAGCGGAAGCGCGCTCGACGCAATCGCATGTTCGCGAAGCAAAGGATCGAGAATCGCTTGAGGCTCGGGATTCATCTGATCAAGCGGCACGCGATTGGCAAGCGCAGTGAACGGCGTCATGACGGCGGTCGTCGTGAAGCAGTCGCGCATCGCTGTCGCGGTCGCATCAAACTGATTCATCGGCGGCAAACCCAGCATCAATTCCATCGTGCGCAACACACTCGTTTGGTTGTATTGGGTGCTGATCACCGTCTTGCGCGCGGTGTAGGGACTGATGACAAGCGCTGTCGTGCGGAAGCCGCTCACATGATCCCAGCCTGCTTGCGGATCATCTTCGATCGCAAAGATGCAAGTGTCTTTCCAGAATGGACTGTGGCTCAGTGCATCGACAATTTGGCCAAACGCAAGATCGTTGTCCGCGACTTGCGCAGCAGGAGTCGGCATTCCTTTCGATGTTCCACTGGTGTGATCATTCGGCAAACAGATGACGATAAAGTTCGGCATCACGCCTGATTGCTCATAGGTGCGCAACTCGCTGATGAATTCGCGCGCGCGCCAAACATCAGGAATGTCCATGTCCCAACCTGGTGCGGTCGGACTGAGATGATCGCGCAGCGTTGCAATCGACGGCGCGCTTTCAATCGTGATTGCGCCCTCGTTCGTTGTGAAGTCTTTCCAACAATCACGCGCGGTGATCTTTCCTTGACGCGTCGGATCAGTCCAACGCTTCGTCGTTATCGCAAACTCACCGAAGACGCGTAAGGTTTTTCCATGCGCGAGCACATTGTCCCAAATGAAACCTGCGGGCGAATACGCGAGTGCATCTGCGCCGTCGAGTTCCATGCCATCGGGGTAACTGCGGGGAAACCCTGCGAACGAGCGCTCAACATAATCAGTGACGACTCCTGCATCGGCCCATTGATGACCATCAGCGCTGAGAATGCCCGAGCAATAGATGTTGTCAAGCAGCACGGTGTCACGCACGAGCGCGTGGAGGTTTGGCGTGATCTCTTCACCGAAGATGCAGAGCGATGGATCACCGTTTCCTTCGGCAATATCACCAAACACTTGGTCGTAGGTGCGATTCTCTTTGATGATGTAGACGACATGATTGAAGAGGCTAGGTTCACCGACTCGCTCGGGAACTGCGCGCGCAGGTTGATCGGCGCGCGGCGGAAGTTTCGCCTCAGCGAGAAGGCCGTAGCGCATGTTGTCGAGCGCGATCTGCGACAGCGCAGGCAACGCGTCATCGCTCGGCAACGGCACGAGTGAAAGCGTTCCGAAGTACTGACGCGATTGCAGCGCCACCTGCTCGCCCGCCTTGAACTTTTTCGTCGAGCCGATTCCTTTGATGTTGGCAACGCAGAGCGTGCTTGAAGCGCCGTTGCGCGACACACAGATCGCGCCAGGAAACCAACCAACAGGAATGAGGCCGCGCAACTCTGATTCACCAGGTTCAAACTCAATGACTGCGATTGCATTCTGCGAACCGTTGCAGACGAAGAGTCTTTCGCCCGACGCATCAAACGCAAGCGCTGTTGGTTGAGCGCCGAACAAATCGGCTGGATTCTGCCGCGCGCAGATGGTTTCAGTGAGTTCGTTGGTGCGCGTGTTGATCACGCTGAGCGTGTCGCTTGTGGTGTTGGCGACGACAAGCCACTGTTGATTCGGTGACACAGCGAGAGCGCTCGCGTGCATGCCGGTGATGAGTTCGACAGGTGCAGCAGTGCCCGCAAGATCAATGATCGTCAGCGATCCTTCGCTTGCCACATGACGCAGTGGATCCACGCGCACAACGCTTCCGCGCCCAGCAGGACCAGTGAGCGCCGCAGCATCGGGTCGGCGTCCTCCCCAATTACTGACATACGCGCGGCCATTCACCAGCGCGACATCAAACGGCGCAACACCAACATCCCATGTTCGAAGCACGAGACCACTTGCGGCATCAAGTTCGAAGAGTTGGTTCGATAGATTTCCGCACACATACAACTTCGCGCCATCTGTTGAACACGCGAGGCCCGCAGGAATCTCTTCTTTACGGCGCGGCGCATTCGCGTGCGGCAGCGTGATCGAAGCGATGCCGACGACACCGTGTTTCATGTCGGCGCCCACACTGAACACTTTGATGCTGCCGCGCACATCGGAGAGATAGAGGCGCGTGCCATCAGGCGAGAAGATGAGGCCCGTGAAACTGAGCTGCGCATCTTTGTCGGGATTCAAGAGACGAGGCGAAGCAGGAGTCTGCGTGTCTGCGGCTGCGTCGGACGAAGGCAACAGCACGCGTTGCAAGATCGCGCCGCTGCTTGGCGAGAGCACGAGCAATTCATGGGTGATTCCTGCAGTAACAAGGCGTGTTCCATCGGGACTCAACGCGAGCGCTTGCGGGCGCATGCCAGGCAATTCGACTTGCAATCCTGTTGGCGTGAGCCGTTGGTTTACTGGCGTGTAGTAACAGCCTGGTCCGTTGGCGCCGACGACATCTTGCGTCTGTGCAGATGCGATCGCGGTGAATCCGATGCACATCCATGCACTAGCGCATGCACACTTCATTGCGCGCGAATCTCAACACTCGCGTTGTCGCCGAGCGATTCCCACAACACGCCGATGTCTTCTGAAAGCAAACGCACGCAGCCGAGTGAACGATCTTGTCCGATCGAATCAACATCAACGGTGCCGTGCATGCCGTAACCCGCGAGTTGCGCATTCGTCGCGTCGATGCCTTCGAGACCAAGCCAATGCTCGCCGATTGGATTCGCAGGATTGCTCGCAGCGAAATGCTCGCCCGTCACAGGATGCGTCCACTCGGGATCGAGCAATTTCGAACCAGCGCGCACGCGAAAGAGTCCTGTCGGCGTGCCGTTGGCGCTACCTAATCCGCAAGGCATCGAAGTGAGCACAACGCGTTCAGCGCCAGTGCCCATGCAGAGATCGACGCGATAGTCGCGCTTCGAAACCACTGCGCTGAAAGGTCCTTTCGGCAACTTGATGCGTTGACCAACGCGAATCGACTCAGGCTTCTTGATGTTGTTGATGCGCGCGACGAGACGCCAATCGCAACCGATCTTGTGTCGACGCACAATGCGTTCAAGGCTGTCGCCCGACGCAATCGTGTATTGGAAGAAGAGCGGATCGTTCGCGTTGCAGACAGGAGTGAAGACAAGTGTGCGACCGATGTCGATGAGCGCGTCTGATGCGCGCTTCGCATCAATTGGCGCAAGCGTGCCTGAAAGTAGCGCGGATGAAAGCATTGTGCGCGCCTTCACTGGATCCGACGCAGCAGTGCTGATGCCCCGCGTGAGGAGCGCAGCAGGCGTGGTCGCAGTGTCTGTGCTCGGCGGCGTTACTGGCTTCTCGTCAGGCGCGATGCCGTTGGTTGTCGTGCGTGGCGGTGTGACTTGAGGATTCACTTGGGGCTTCACTTCAGGCTTCACTTCGACTGGTGGCGCAACTGCAGGCTTCGTCACTTCTTGAGGCAATTGAGGCTGAATCGCGATCTCAACGATCGTCTCGAAGACAGGCTCGCTCTTCGCAGGCTGCGCGATCGTCACCAGTGTGTTCGCTTCAGTCTTGTCGACATTCATCAACCAATACGCGCCTGCAAGTGATGTGAGCGCGCCGACGACAAGCAGCATCAAGGGCTTACTCAAACGGCTTGGTGGTGAGTAGGAAGTGCGCGAATGATTCGACTGGCTTGCGAGTGGCATGATTAGTCTCGACGGAAGTGGTGGCGGTGGCGAAGAGCAAAGGTGTCGGCGCAACTCGCAGGATACTGAGAATCTCAGGCGTGTTGACGCGGTCGCTTCGTGTGAATGAGTCGCCGCTCTGTCGCAAGAAATGCGACGCGCGCGTCGTGCGCGGCCTCAGGCACTTCACTCACAAGTTGCGTTTCGAAGGCGAATCCAAGCGTCGCAGCGCGCGCGTCAGGACGCAGGCTGTTGATGAGTCCGTCGTAGAAACCCTTACCGCGACCGAGTCGTGCGCCGCGCAGATCAAACGCGCGCAGTGGAACGATGAGCGCATCAAGGTCGCGCGCGTGCACGCGACGCACCAGTGCGGGAACTTCGGATGAATCTTCGCGCGGCACTCGAATGCCAAAGTGATCGGTCGTCCACGCGGCTGCTGCGAAGGGATCACTGCCGACGACTTCAAGCAACACGAGTTTCTGACGCGCGTCCACGCAAGGAAACGCAATACGAACGCCTCTCGCGCACAAATGCATCGTGAGCGCGTCGGCGTTGATCTCGTCGCTCATCGCTCGGTAACTCAGCACGAGTTTCGCGTGAACGAGCGCGCTTGAACGCAGCGCGTAATCCGTCGCGCGTTGTGCACGAAAGGCTCGAGCGTGCTGGTTGATCTGCGCGATGCGCGCACTCACTTCGCGTCGTAACGCACGCTTGGCATCATCGTCGCTCATGGTCTGCTCGATTGATCAGGCATTCGTTGTGCCGTTCGCAGCGCACGAATTTTCGCGAGATGTTCAGCGATCGCCGCTTCAAGTCCGCGATCAGTCGGACGGTAGTAAACTCGCTCAACACCAAGATAATCCTGCATGCCGATGCCATCCGCTCGATCGTGCGGATACTCATACGCAGGGGTATCTGCCGAAAGCGCCGTGCCATCAGGCGCACTCTTCGTCGCGCGCTTCTTCGTTTGATCACTGATGATGAATGGAACCGCGATGGTGCGTCCATCACGCGCGTCACTCATCGCTTCCCAAATCGCGTTTGCAGCAGCGTTCGATTTCGCAGCAACCGCAAGAAAGGTCACGCACTGCGAAAGTATGAGTTGCGCTTCAGGCATGCCGACACGCTCAACCGCATGCCATGTTGCAACAGCGGTGGTGAGCGCGCGCGGATCGGCGTTACCGATGTCTTCACTGGCAAAGATAGTGAGGCGACGACAAATGAATTTCGGATCTTCACCACTCACCAACATCCGCGCGAGCCAATAGACCGCCGCATCAGGATCACTCCCGCGCATCGACTTGATCAGCGCGCTCGCAAGATCAAAGTGCTCATCACCATCGCGATTGAACACTGGAAGTTTGCCATCAAGCGCGGCCTTCGCAAGCGCAATATCAATGCGCGGCGCAATCTCGCCTCGCACCGCATATGCCGCAGTTTCAAGCCCTGAAAGCGCACGACGCACATCGCCATCGCACGCGCGAGCGAAGTGCGCGCACGCGTCGGCATCAAGCGTGAGCTCCGCAATGCAAGGACCATCGGGATGCACAATCGCGCGCTGCAACACGAGCGCGACATCAGTTTCGCTGAGCGGCTCAAAGCGAAACACCACTGAACGCGAAAGCAATGCAGGTGCGACGGCCCATGTTGGATTCTCTGTTGTCGCACCAAACAGCGCGACACTTCCCGCTTCGACACCTTCCAGCAACGCGTCTTGCTGATTGCGCGCAAGCCGATGAATCTCATCAACAAACAGCAGCGTGCGCCGCGACGACTCACCAAGTCGACGCGCCGCGCTCTCAATCTTCTCGCGCAACTCCTTCACGCCCGTCGTCGCCCCATGCGCGCGATCGACAAACGCATTGGTCCGCGCCGCAATGACTTCCGCAAGCGTGGTCTTCCCCGTCCCAGGTGGACCCGCAAGAATCATCGACTGCAGCGCGTCGGCTTCAATCAATCGACGCAGCAAC
>QWPU01000005.1:0-6486 GCA_003671065.1 Planctomycetota bacterium
ACGGGCGAGGCGCTGCGGTGGTCGTGGTCTTCGAGGCAGGCGCCTCGGGCTTCGCAAATCCCAACGCCGTCCCGCAATCCGACATCTCGCCAAAGTCCGGATTGTCACCGACAAGTTGCCGGAACCGATTGATGAACTCCGCACGCGACACAGCGCCCTCCTCAAGCTGCGCGCGCAGCCCCTTGAGCTTGCCGCCGAATGCCTCGCGGAAATCCGCGAGCCCCACGCTCAACTCCGCCGCCGCGCGTTCGAAGGTTACTTTCTCCGCAAAGCGCAGCGACACCTTGCGCACCACCTCGCACTGCGTCTGATCGCAGCCGTCGACGATGCCGAGCTTGGCAGTCGCGGCCATGAAGCGCGCCTTGTCGGCCTGCTGCATGCGATCCATCGCGTCGTTCGCGGGAAACAGCGCCTCGAGATCATCGCGAAGCCCGCGCGGCACGATCTTGAGAGCGCCGTCGCGGATCTGGTCGAGCTTGAGATTGATGCCGCCTGAGTGACAGGCGATGCATGACACGCCGTTGGTGATCTGGTTCTCAACATCGGCCGAGTTTTCGCGGTCGAAGACGATCTTCGACGGACCGTCGTCGATGCGCGTCCCGTCAGATGTGACCAGCAGGTAGCCCTGCAGCCCATTGGGCAGGCTGAAGATGATCTCGCCGCCCGCGTGCTCGAAGGCGAACTCGCGCTGGTTGTCGGGGAGGCCCTCGAGGTTCGCGGGGCCAAGCGGATGCAGCACCAGGTTGCCAGTGCCGACTGAGTCGCCGAAGTCGTAGCTCTTCCAGTAGTACGCGCCGCCCGCGAGTTCGTGCCGCTCGATCAGACGGTTGTGCTGCGAGACGCCCGATTGCTTGTCGCGGATGCCCGCGCGGGCGATGTGCATTCCCTCGAGGATGTTCTTGCGGACATCGATGCCGAGCAGCTGCTCGAGCGCGTAGTCGGCGCCCGGCTTGCCGTCGCTGCCGGGGAGGCCGAGCAGGTCGTGGTAGAGCGGCGGGCGGCTCGTCGCAAACACAAACCAGTCGGCGCGCACGCACGGGAGCTCGGTCCCGAGCCACTGGACGATCTCGTCCTCCTGCTTCACGCCGATCTTTCGACCGTAGGGATAGCGCGCGCAGAGCATGTCCCACTGCTTGCTCGACCAGTGATAGCGGCGCTCCGCGCAGAGCACATTACGGAGATCTATGCGGTAGACGAGGCGATTCTTGTCAATCGCCTGCGGCATGACCATGCTCGGCGACCAGGAGAGGCTGTTGAGCATCTTGACAAAGCCCAGCCGCGTGGATTCGAGCAGGTCGTCGGTCTCCTTCTGGAACTTCGTCTGATCGGCCGCGGTCGTCCCATCAGGGAGGCGCTCGTTCCAGAGGTTCGCGTAGGTGATGTAGCGGTAGTTCACTCGGTCGGCGGCGGGCAACGCGAGGAGGTCGGCGTGAATGAGCTTGAGCACCACCTCGTCGTCGATGATCGGGCGCGCGACGAACTTGACTGCGGATGGCTCTGTTGCTGCCGTGGTCGTGCCACTGCCCGGCTTCTCGCCGATCCACGCGCGCACGAGCGCGAGTTGCTCTGCGGAAAGCGGATCGTCACCCTTGGGCATCTGCGGCGTCTGCGCGCCAGACAGGTACTGATAGAGCAGCGAGTTCGCTGGGTCGAAGCGCTTGACGTACTTAGGGTTCTTGAGGAGCTCGCCGACGAGTTCGACGCCCTTGAAGCCCGCCTTGGGCTTCTCGAGGTCGCTGCCATGGCAATCGATGCAATTGTCAGTGAAGAGCGCGCGGACTTGCACCGAGATTGCGTCGGAGTCCTGCGCTGTAGCTCGCGCCCCAATCAGAGCGGCGGCGGCGAGCGCGAGTAGCGAGATCGTTCGTGTCAGCATGGGGTCACCGAGATTTGGCAGCCGAGCGCACGAGTGTAAACCAACAGGCGATCGGGGACAGGCACCTTACTCGTCCGAGGCAGAAAGATTCAACCACGCTGCATTCGCTTTCGAGGAGCGTTCGCAAGAATTGTGCGTGTCCTGCAGCGAAGACAGCGCCGTCAGTGCAATCACAGTCGCGAGCGTCGGCATCATTCGTGCACGATAAAGCAGCCTCGCGTGAAAGCGAAGCGGGATCAGCGCGAACTACGAAAGTTCAGACGCGTCGAGCAGCGAGACGCTCAGGTGCGGGCAAACGCACCTTCTTTGCAAGCCCAACGATTTCGAGCGAGCGAATGATGAGCGATCGGGGACAGGCACCTTGCTGGTCCGAGGCAGAAAGATTCAACCACGCTGCATTGGCTTTCGAGGAGCGTTCGCGGGAATTGTGCGTGTCCTCGATTGCCTGAGTTGGTAACGGCTGCTCGCGGGCCTCGCGCTTCGCGCTCGGCGTGATGGGTTTAAGTCAGGCGCGCCGACTCGACTCGGTCGCGTGGATCAGGATGGCCAGAAAAGAAAAATGAAAAGGAAAGAGGAAAGAGGGTAAAGGAAATCAGAGGGGGGCCCTCGCGACACGGAACCCGATGCCGTAGTCCGTGCCGCCCGGCGCGCCGACGTAGCGGTAGGAGGAACGCACGACGCAGGGGTTGTACCACGAGCCGCCGCGAAGCACGCGGTTCGTGGGCGAATTCCCGTTCACCGCGTCCTGCGTACTCGATGCCGTCGTCTCGTATCCGTCCTCGCACCACTCCCACACGTTGCCGTGCATTTCGCGGAACCCCCACTGGTTTGCAGGCAGGCTGCCGCACGCGACCGTGCCCCTCCTTGATGAGAAGTTCACCTGCTGCTTGGTGATGCTCGCACCGAACGAGTACGCCGTCGTCGTCCCCGCTCGGCACGCATACTCCCACTCCGACTCGCTCGGAAGACGCAGGCCAGACGACTGGCAGAAACTCTGGCAGTCATTCCAAGAGACCTGCTCGACCGGGTTGCTGACACCATCAAAAACCGATGGATTCGTACCCATCACCTTCTGCCAAACTTCCTGCGTGACCTCCGTCTCTGAGAGGTAAAACGCTTTCGTGATCGTGACGAAATGTTGCGCTTCGCGGTCCCGATGTCCCGCTTCGGACGCCGGCGAACCCATCATGAACTCCCCCGGCGGGCAGAGCAGCATGACGATGCCCGTCTTACGGTCGCGCACCTTCCATGGGAGTTTCGTCGCTGTCATTCGCGCGCGCGCCGCGGCGTCGGTGACCACAGCGGAATCGGGATCCGCAGCGACGACATCACACCAATCGAGTGCACGCTTTGAATCAGCAGGCTTCGCACGAAGCATCTCCGCAAGCTTCGGCTTGATGTGCTTCCAGTGGCTATGGCTGTACTCGAATGAGTTGTGGCGCTGAAACTCCGCCATCTCTTGCGGCAACGCATCGCTGGTTGGCCACACGAAGCGCGGCATCACGAATGGCACGATATGACGACCCGTCTTGAGCGCGTGCACGATCTCGCGACGCACCCAGTCGCCTTCGTTAACGCAGCGGTCGAGGCTCCCCTCCGAGCATATGAAAATGAAACTGCGCCGCGCCGCGATCTGCGTGAGCAGCTGATCGTCGAAGTGGCCAGACCCAAGGCCGTCCACGTCAAGGAACACATCGAACCCCTGCCCCTCGAGGAACTCCTGAACGGTGCGCGCGATATCGCTGGCGTTGCCGCGGCGGTAGGAGATGAAGACGCTGTCGTCAGACATCGTTGCCGCCGCGCAAGACGCGCGCCCCGTCGCTTGCGATCGCTGCCCTCTCATTACACACGGGCCGCGCGCTGACGCGCTCGGCCTCGTGGGGTTGAGGCTGTTGGTGATGACATGCAGTGGGTGATGGCATCACGAGGATCGATGGAAGAAGGAAGGGAGAAAGAAGAATTGCGAGACAGCGATCGGGGACAGGCACCTTACTCGTCCGAGGCAGAAAGATTCAACCACGCTGCATTCGCTTTCGAGGAGCGTTCGCAAGAATTGTGCGTGTCCTGCAGCGAAGACAGCGCCGTCAGTGCAATCACAGTCGCGAGCGTCGGCATCATTCGTGCACGATAAAGCAGCCTCGCGTGAAAGCGAAGCGGGATCAGCGCGAACTACGAAAGTTCAGACGCGTCGAGCAGCGAGACGCTCAGGTGCGGGCAAACGCACCTTCTTTGCAAGCCCAACGATTTCGAGCGAGCGAATGATGAGCCAACTCGTGTCGAGCTGCCACCACTTGAGGCCGTGACGCGCGCTCGCAGGGAACGCGTGGTGGTTGTTGTGCCAGCCTTCACCAAACGCAAGGATGCCGAAGATCGGGTTGTTGCGGCTGTGATCGTTCGACGCGTATTCGCGCGCGCCCCAGATGTGGCAGACCGAGTTGATGCTCCATGTGACATGGTGCAACAGGAACATGCGCACAACGCCGCCCCAGAGGAATCCGAGCAGCGCGCCCATCCAAGACATCGTGACGAGTCCGCTGACTGCAGCAGGCAACAGCAATCCGAGCAACACCAAGTATGGAAACGCATTGTTGATGCGAACGGTTGCTTTGTCTGCAAGAAGGTCAGGCACATAACGCTTCATGTCGGCTTCGATGTCGTGAAAGAGCCAACCTATGTGCGCGTGCACAGCGCCCTTCATCGCACCCCACGCTCCAGGACCGCGGCCAGCGTGTGGCGAGTGTGGATCGTGTTCGTGATCGGAATGTTGATGGTGACGACGATGCATCGCAGACCACCAAATCACTGGACCTTGCGCAGACATGCTGCCGCAGATGGCCATAAACGCTGCGATCGGACCGCGCGTTGCAAACGATTTATGCGTGTAAAGACGGTGGTATCCAACCGTCACACCGAGGCCCGTCACGGTGTACATGATGGCCATCAACACGAGGTCGAGGACATTGAACCATCCACCCCACGCGAGGATCATGACGGCAACGAGCGCGAACGGTGGAACCACCACTGCGATGATTGTGGAGATACGCACCGCAATCGATGGAGGCTCGAGGTCGTCGCTGACTTCAGCAACACCGAGTTCATCGTGATAGCGCTCAGCGGGCTTGGCCGCATCGCTGTCGGTCGCAATGTCGAGGTCAACGAGAATTGAGTTGTTGAGTAGCAGCCCTGGCTGAGCGGTATTCGGGTTGAGCAAGCGGACTCCAGTGTTGCGCAGCCTCGTGGCCGCAAAGGGCTTGCAGTTTAGCCCGAGAGGCGCGAGATGAATGCTCGAAGTGCGAGAAACTTGCGAATCATCGCCGCGTGTTGGGTCACACGCGTCCGCTTTTTTTCTCAGAGCAATTACCCTTAAAAGTCGAGCCCAATTCCCAAGTAGACCTTGAGGTCGTTTGAAGTGCCCTGATCAGACTCTACATATGAATCGTACTCATCACGAACACCCGCAACGCCCTTGAGATCGCCCTTTTCGGTCAACTTGATTTCGTAATCGATGCGCGCGATGAAACGATACTCGCCCGCGTTATCTAGATCGGGATACAACTCAAACGATTGGATGAGACTCGAACGCGTGTCGATCGTCCAGACCAAACCGTCCGCGAGCAACACTTCGGGTGTCCAATCGCTAGTGGGAAATTCGTAACTTGCACCGAGACCTGCGCGGACTTTCAACTTGATCGACTCGTTTTCGATGAGTCGATAGCCAGGACCCGCATACGCGCCGGCGCGCTTCTCCCACGCTTGAAACGAGTCGTACTGATAGTTGGCCTGCGCGAATACTTCCCAGCGTGAATCTGTGAAGAGAAAATCTTGGATACCTTGCACGAGGAGGTTGTCTTGTGTTGTCGACGAATCTGCGGATTGAAAGAAGTATTCGCCGGTCACTGTGGTGCGATCGCTTTCGCTCTCACGCGACGCCTTGCTCGAAATGCGAATATTCCGGTTCGATTGATCACCGCTTTCGCTGCCGCTCGCGGCGAGGGTGAGATTGAAACGCCATGATCCATCGGGTTTCGCTGGCGCGGGCGGCGCAGGCGCGGGGAGCACCGCGACAGGAATTGCTGGCGCGGGTTCGGCAGCAGGTGGCGGTGTTTGTGTTGCGGCGGCTGCGACTGTCGCGGCTGCTTCAGGCACAGGCGGCGCGGTGCGCACGATCGATTCGATTCGCTCGCGAGAGAGTTCGATGCGTCCAAGCGCAGGATGGTCGACTGTGACGGAAGTCTCGCTTTCGCTGACGATGGTGCAGAGGAGCACATCGCCGCCGATGAGCGTGATGGTGTCTGACTTGCCGAGTGCCTGTGCACAGAGTGTTCCTGCAAGTACGATCGAGACGATGTGCAGGCGCTTCATAAGTGTGTTCATTGAGTTCTCCTCGGACAACATATCGCTGGGACCGCTTGCGCACAACTGCTTTAGCACTCCAATGAGTTCTTAACACTCCAATGAAACGCGATTCAATCAATGACTGATGATGAACCAACCGAGCGAGAGAGCTATGAGCTCGAACCTGCGGATAGTTCCGCGCATGAGCAAGCGCCACGCGCGACGCACGCGTCGACAACATCGACAGCGCCATCCGCGACAGCGCGTGCTGATGA
>QWPU01000005.1:6496-24085 GCA_003671065.1 Planctomycetota bacterium
CTGCCGACGATGATGATGATCTCCCGCCGCCGATTTCACCTGAAGCGAATCCGAACCTGTGGTTCATCACCGCAGGCGCGTGCGCCGCGCTCTTGGTGCTGAGTTGGCTTGCAGGCGCGCCGCAACTTGTGCTTCCAATCGCCTCGAGCGGCGACTCGGTCATCATTCCCGAACTGTCATTCTTCGAGCGCCTCGCTGGCGTTGCTCGCACGCTTGTGTTTCTTCCGCTCGCAACGCTTGGTGCAGTGTTTGGGCTTTTATGCCTTGCGTTTGCGCGTCAGCGTCCTGTTGGTGACGCTGTCGCGTTGTGTGCGAAGTGCGCGGCGATTGTGGCCGTCGGCATGTTGTTGTGGCTTGTGCCCAGCGACATTCGCTTCCTCAAGCAAATGATCAATGTGATCGGTGTGCCTGCGGTTGTCGGCGCGCTTGCGATTCCCGTGTTCAAACTTGCGCCGCGCGATGCGTTGCTCACGACTGCGTTCTCGCTCATGGGGATGTTGCTGCTTGTGCTTGCGTCAGCGATTGTGGTGTGGGCCGTCGGTGCGTGACACGGCGGGAACACCGACAACTGTTGCGCCCGCAGCGACATCGCGAATCACCACCGCGCCCGCGCCGATGATTGCGCGTTCACCGATCGCGCGACTCTGAATGACGACTGCGGCAGCCCCGACATGCGTTGACGCGCCGACTTCAACATTGCCGCACAACACTGCGCTCGGCGCAATGTGGGCGAAGGCGCCGATGCGACAATCGTGTTCGATGATTGCGGCGGTGTTCACGATGCAGCCGCAGCCGAGCCGCGCGCGCGCGTTGATGACTGCGCGCGGCGCGATGAAGACGCCTGCACTGATGATTGCGCTTGGTGAAATGACGACGCTGGGATCGATGATGGTCACGAACGACGCTTCGCCGAAGAGCGTGAACCAGCGGGCTCGTACGCTCGCGTCGCCTGCGGCTGCGACGAGGCGCGCACCGAGCGTCATGAGTTCTTGGATGCGCGCGAGACCGATCGTCTCAGCGTCGCCGAGTTCTTGCGCGCCACGGAAGACCGCTTCATCGGTGATAGATTCTTGCGACGCGACCGCGATGATCGTGTGACCGACTCGACGCGCACACTCCGCAATCACTGCCGCATGACCGCCGCTGCCGAGAAGAATGATGTCGCAGGCGACGGGCACTGGCGTTGTTGTTGCTGTTGTGAAAGTCATCGAGTGGTCTCAGCGCGCTCAGGTGGCGCGAGTAGAAATGATGGATGTTCAACGGGCTCTTTCGCAATGCGCTCAGCGATCGAGCGATCCCATGCGCGGTGATAGCGGGCGATGTGAAGATGTGAATAGACCGCGCCGCATCCGTAACACACGACTTGGCGTTGCGCGAGAAGCAGCGTGAGAATGTCCACGACCAGCAGCGCCGCAAGAAGGCTGAAAACCGCACGATTTGCCGCGTATCCGAGCAGTGCGACGACCGTGCCTGAAAACGCAAGCACGACGACGAAGGGCGTCACTTGCGGAAAGTTCTTTCGCACATAGAGTTCGTTGCAGCTACAGAGCACGCATCGGCGCAGCGACGACGCATCGTCCAGCGCGCCATCCCATTGCAAGTACGCGTCGTGTTGAATCTCGGGCAGACGCACTCGTGCGGGTCGTGTCCGTTCGTCAACCTCGACGCGGGTGAGTCGCCGTCCAGAAGCGTCACGAGGCTCGATGCGCATGCGATGGAGATGATACTTTGTCAGGTGAGTGATGAACCCAATGCCAACTCCACCCGACGACACGATTCATGCAGTCGCCAAGACCGAGGTCATGCGCGCGTTTCTGCGAGGTCGCTTCGTCGTGTTCGATGGTCCTGATGGCTGCGGTAAAAGCACGCAGTTCCGCCGCTTTGCCGATTGGGCGAATGCGCAGGGCGTGACAGTGACTGAGGTGCGTGAGCCAGGTGGCACTGAGATCGGTGAGCAGATTCGCGAAATCTTGCTCGATCCAAGCAACGAGCTTATGACAATTCGTGCGGAAATGTTGCTCTATATGGCGAGCCGCGCGCAACTGCTCGAGGAGCGCATTCGACCAGCGCTGGTGCGTGGTGAACTGATTCTCGCGGATCGATTCGTAAGTTCAACGCTCGCGTATCAAGGAACCGCTGGCGGAATGACCCGCGATGAGATTCTTGATGTCGCGCGTGTTGCGATCGGTGACATGTGGCCTGACGACATCGTGATCTTCGATGTCGACACCGCAACCGCCGCGAAGCGCATGAATCCCGAGCTCGATCGCATGGAACAAAAGGGCGCCGAGTTTCACGAACGCGTGCGTCAGGGATATCTCCAGCAATGCCGCGAAGACCCCGCGCGCTATGTCACGATCGACGCGCGACAGAATCCAGAAACGGTTTTCGCGCGACTCGTCGAAGCTTTCATCGCGCGAATGAAGGCAGGGATTGCGCCACGAGTGCGAGGCTGAGTTTCGAGTCGAGGATTGTCGAGTCGAGGACTGCCGAGTCGAGGATTGTCGATTCTCCTTGCTTTAGCCGGAGCTCACCTTCTCGCGCGCACGAGATCCGTCACTTCATCGATTGCGATTTCAAGGTCGTCGTTGATGACAAACGCGTCATACACACCGCTCGTCTTTGCGAACTCGATTTCCTTCTTTGCTTCGGCGAAGCGGCGGTCAATAGCGGCTTCATCTTCGCGGCCGCGGGCATGGAGTCGTTTGAGGAGCGCGGTTTCGTCGGGCGGCAGAACGAAGAGGCTGAACGCGGAGGGCATCGCGCGTTTCACATCGCGGGCGCCTTGCACATCGATGTCGAGCACGATCAACGAGCCTTGCGCGAGTGCGTCTTCCACTTGATTGCGCAGTGTGCCGTACCAACTTCGGCCAAACACTTGTGCGTGTTCGAGAAAGCGACCTTCATTGATCCACTGCTGGAATGTCTCTTCATTGACGAAGTGGTAATCGACGCCGTCGCGTTCGCGGCCGCTGCGTTCACGCGTCGTTGCGCTCACGCTGAACTCGCCGCCGAGACGACGAATGACTTCATGCACAATCGTGGTCTTGCCCACACCGCTTGGACCGCTGACGACGAGGAGAAGACCGTTCTTGTCGCGCTCACTCATAGTTGGGCCACCATAGCAAGCATGGAAAGATCACGAATCAAGCGGCACAACATCATCCGCATCAATCGCCAACATCACGCGATCCCCTGCATTCGGTGAGTTCTTTGGATTCAGTTCAGCAACGCGAATGAGCGCGTCGCATCCATCAAGCGCGACCTCATGTTGCGCGACTCCACCGAGATAGATGCTCGAGCGCACTGTCCCTGTAAGCGTGTTGGCCTCGCGCTCGCGCACCATGCGAAACGCTTCTGGCCGCAGCGAAAGCGCAAGTTCGGTGGTCGCAGGAAACGGCGACACGGTCGAAGTGAGATCCCCCGCTGCTGTCTTGTAAAGCGCTTCGTGGATGTTCGCGCGCACGAGCATCGCTGGCAAGAAATTCGTATCGCCGAGGAAGTCGGCGACGAAGCGATTCTTCGGTCGTCGATACATCGCGCGCGGCGCGCCAGTTTGAATCACATGACCGCCGTTGAGCACTGCCATGCCGTCGGCGAGCGACAGCGCTTCGTGTTGATCGTGCGTGACATACACCGTCGTGATCTTGAGCGTGTCAACGATGCGACGAATCTCAAGCCGCATCTCAAGACGCAACTTCGCATCCAAGTTCGACAGCGGTTCATCAAGCAGCAGCACATTGGGTTCGAACACCACTGCGCGAGCGAGCGCGACGCGTTGCTGTTGACCACCTGATAGTTCAGCGGGTTTGCGCGCGGCATACTCACCCATGCGCACGAGTTCGAGCGCGCCGTGGACCTTCTCGCGAATCACATCGCGCCCGAGTCGCCGCACTTCGAGACCGAACGCGACATTGTCGAACACGCTCATGTGCGGCCACAGCGCGTAGTTCTGAAACACCATGCCCGTATTGCGTTCGTTGGCTGGAACGCGCGCGACATTGCGTTCGCCAAAGAGAATGCGTCCGCTGGTCGGCTCAGTAAAGCCAGCGATCATGCGCAGAAGCGTGGTCTTGCCGCAGCCCGATGGACCAAGCAGAAAGAAGAGACTGCCCGTCGGAATTTCGAGATGAACATCATTGACCGCAGTCGTGTCGCCGAATTTCTTCACGAGGCCTTCGATGCGTATCGCAGTCATCCGCGCAAGGTAACGGGCAACGCTGTGGTCCGTGTGAATCGCGAGTTTGTGCGTTCAAAACGCGAGCGCTGCAAGTACCATCGCGCCCGTGGCGAAACGGCTCAACAAGATCGATGCGAAGGTGCGCGCGCCGTCAACCGCGAGATCAATTGTCGATCCGCCGCGCGTGAGCCCAACTGCCGTTGATGTGAAGGCCGCATGGATGGAGCGGATTCGCGTCTATCGCGGTCGACGCGAGCGCGATGTCACCGTCAATCTCTTCGTCGATCGAATCGAACGCGAGTTCGATGATCGTCAGCGCACAGTCGGCGATGTGATTGATGCGTGGAACGAATGCGCGCCAGTGTCGATTCGCACAAGCGCGACCATCGCGTCGCTCTTCCAAGGCACACTCACGCTCAACACGATGAGTTCGTCGGCTTCGTTTGAAGTCTCACGCATCTTGCGCGATGGACTGGAACGCACGCTGGTGGCGCGATTTCCCTCGCGCATCCGCCGAGTGAAGGTTCGCGTCGCAGGTCCAACAGCGACCTGACGCGCGTCACTCGATCGCGTCAATACCCATGCGCACTTGCCAGTACTCAAGCTCAATCGGCGCTTGACGACCGAAGATCGTGACGAGCACGCGCACGAGGCCCTTCTCTGGAAGCACTTCGTCGATTTCGCCTGGGTAATTCTGGAACGGACCATCAGCGATGGTGACCTTGTCGCCCTTGACGAATTCCATCTTGACTTGCGGCGCCTCTTCAGGCTTGCGCGAATCGAAGAGCATCTTCTCGACTTCGTGCTGCGCCATTGGCGTTGGTCGCCCGGCAGTACCCACGAAATCGCCAACGCCATCAGTTTCCTTGATCAGGAAGAACACATCTTGCGGAATGCGACCGTCTGGCTCGAGGCGCATCTCAACGAAGACATAGCCTGGGTAGAGCATCGTCTCAGTGACGCGCTGCTTGCCCGCTTTGAGTGTCTTCGTCTTTTCGGTCGGCACCATGATGCGGCCGACGAATGGATCCATGCCTTCAATCTGCACTTTGCGCAGCAGCGTGGTGCGCACGGCGCGTTCCTTGTTGCTCGCCACGCGCAGCACGAACCAGTTCATGCCTTCGCGAAACATCGGGAGATCAGTTGCAGGATCGAAGGTCTCAGTGTTCTCAAGCTTCGACTTCTCGCCAGCCTTGCCCTTCTGCGTATGACCGCCGAGCATCTGTGTGGACACACCTTGCACTTCATGTGGACGCTCGACCGCCGCGCGCGCATCTGCGCCGCGCTTGAGGACTGTTGCCTTCGCGACCTTCTCTGTGTCTGCTTCTTCGCCAGTAGCGGCGGTCGCGAGGGCTTTACGGTTCATCGTCTTTTTCATATTCGTCATCTCTCCTGCAAGCTCGCAGGGAAGTGTGTGTCAGAAGAAGTATCTTCGTGTTGCGTTAGCTATCCAAAACCTGCGTCAGCTATCCAATACCTTGATCAGACGGAAGAACGCCACGAAGCCGATCTCAAGCACCCAGCAGTACACCGCCAAGATGACTGAGATCGTGATGACTGCAGTTGTTGAGCCGATGATCTCGCGTCGCGTCGACCAGTTCACCTTCTTCATTTCGCCTTCAGTGGCGATGAGGAAGTCAACGGTGCGTGGCTTGACGAACACGAGGTAATAGGTAATCGCGGTGATGACTCCGCCAATGACAATCGCGCCCGCAGCCGCAACATAGAGCTCGTTGACGCCTGTAATGCGGAGGTTCTTGAGGTAATCCCACGCCCACAGAATGCCGAGCATGCTGGTGAGAGAGACGCCAATCACGGTGCCCATGCGCGTGTAATAGCCTTGGCCCGATTTGTAGATGGAGAGGCCACCCGCAGTGTGTTCGCTTGGAGGAGGCAACACGCCACCTGCTCCTGCGGAAATGGTGATGTTTGAATCTGGCATGACTGATTCCTTTGCGACGCGCGCGCTCCGAAGTGGAACGCGCGCATGCTCAAAATACGAGATGGCCTACGAAACGATGTATGAGACCGTCTCCGCGAACACTCGTTCGCACTTGTCAACACGCCGGGGGGGGATCGAACCCACGACCTGCGGATTTGGAATCCGCTGCTCTACCAGCTGAGCTACCGGCGTAACGCCTTACAAAACGCACTCAACGAGCACTTCGCACGATTCGCGCACGACTCAATTGAGCCTGCGCGTCTCGCACGCTGCATCGCTTACTTGCGCTTGATTTTGTGGAGCGTGTGCTTGCGAAGTTTCGGGCAATACTTGTTGTAGCCCTCCTTCACGCGCTCGATGATGCCGCCCTTGACGCGGATGTTGGTGCGATAGTTCATATCGCCCGTCTCCGTGCATACGAGCCACACCCATTCACGGTCCATTGATTTCTTTGCCATGGTTTGATCGCTTTCTCTGCTGACTTCTAGAAAGACGATGCTCGTTGCGGAGTGGAGACATTCCACTCCGCAACGGCATCGAAACTTGAACGGTTACTTACGCAATGATTTCGGTCACAACGCCCGAACCCACCGTGCGGCCACCTTCGCGCACTGCGAAGCGAACGCCGGCTTCCATTGCGACGCCCTTGCCCTCAAGGTCAACGACCGTGAGGATGTTGTCGCCAGGCATGCACATTTCTGCGCCGACGAGATCTTCGATCTTGCCGGTGATATCCGTGGTGCGGAAGTAGAACTGTGGCTTGTAGCCCTTGAAGAACGGGGTGTGACGGCCGCCTTCGTCCTTGGTGAGGACGTAGATCTGAGCCTTGAACTTGGTGTGTGGCTTGATCGAGTTTGGCTTGCACAACACTTGGCCGCGCTCGATGTCGTCCTTTTCAACGCCACGAAGGAGGAGGCCGACGTTGTCGCCTGCGATACCGCCGTCGAGAGTCTTCTGGAACATTTCAACGCCGGTGATGGTCGTCTTCTTCACATCTGGGCGAAGACCAACGATTTCACACTCGTCGCCGACCTTGCAGACGCCGCGATCAATACGACCTGTGGCGACCGTACCGCGACCCTTGATCGAGAACACGTCTTCGATCGACATGAGGAACGGCTTGTCGGTTTCACGAACTGGTTCTGGGATGAAGGAGTCGATCGCGTCCATGAGCTCAACGATGCACTGTGCGCATGCTGCATCGCCTGGAGTCGTGAGCGCTGGGAATGCAGCGCCGCGGATGATCGGGGTTTCCTTGCCTGGGTAGCCGTACTTGGTGAGAAGGTCGCGAACTTCCTCTTCGATGAGCTCGACGAGTTCAGGATCAGCGATGTCGCACTTGTTGAGGAAGACAACCATCCTTGGAACGCCGACCTGGCGACCGAGGAGGATGTGCTCCTTGGTCTGAGGCATGACGCCGTCGACGCCAGAGACGACGAGGATCGCGCCGTCCATCTGTGCAGCACCAGTGATCATGTTCTTGACATAATCGGCGTGGCCTGGGCAGTCGACGTGCGCGTAGTGGCGGTTGGCGGTTTCGTACTCAACGTGCGAAGTCGCGATGGTGACGATCTTAGTTGGATCGCGACGACCTTCAGACTCCGATGCCTTCGCGACTTGGTCGTACGCGATGGCTTTGCTGAAACCACGCGCGGCTTGAACCGCGGTGATTGCTGCAGTGAGAGTGGTCTTTCCGTGATCGACGTGGCCAATGGTGCCGACGTTGACGTGGGGCTTGTTACGTTTGAAGAGTTCTTTGGCCATGGTCTTGTTCTCTTGTCTGTCGTCCGCAATGCGTTGCTCGGTGCTTCTGTGTCCACTCACCAGAGTGGGTTTTGAAGTACTCATCGGCGCCCTGCGGAAGCGACGAATTTCGGTTTCCCCTTCATGGGAAATACCAACTTGGATGTTGAGTGATGCCATCCACGGCACCACTAAAGCCGCCCAAGGGGATTGAACCCTCGACCTCACCCTTACCAAGGGTGTGCTCTACCACTGAGCTAGGGCGGCGAATTGTGAGACACGAAACTACTCATGTCCCGATTGAAAAACCGTGCCAAGGGGCACGGTAGGGATGGAAAGTGTATCAATTCATTTTGCCGACGCAAGGTCTCGAACGCGCTTGACTTCAGCGATGCTGAAAATCATTCGCTCAAGAATCGATCACTGGAAATAACTTTTCTGATCGAGACCGAGCACGCGCACGCCGAGATTTTTCTCAAGGTCGTAAAGCGAATCCCACTTGCCGGTCGTGTCGACATGTCCGTCGAGCATCAACATCAGCACGTTATCGCCCGAGTAACGCCACTCAACTCCGACGAGATCGAGCGTGCCGTTGCTCGGGCTGACATTCGAATCGTTGAGCTCAAAGATCTCGCCGAGCGAGCTGTCGGCGCAGTACATCGACGCCTCGGGTCGCTTGATTTGGCCGAGAGACCAGTATTTACCGGCATAAGGGGTTGCTGTCGTCGCAGGTCGCGCGTCAAAGAATGGGTTGCCTGCGAAGTAACCGCGGTCGTTTTTCTCTTCTTCCGTCGGACCAGTTCCGAAGGGCGACGGGCCTGTGCCGATGATTGGTTTCAACAGCACTTCGGTGCTGCGAAATGGATTCGTGCCGTCCCAACCAGTCGCGTAGAGCGCGGCGTCGGGGGAGTCGAAGCGGTAGTCCCAGGTGGTCGCGGGCGCGTCCTGAATTGATGCGATCGGGCCGAACTTTCCAGTTGTCCACATGATGTCAGTCCATGTGCCGTAATTGAGCGGACCGATCGGTGCGACTGCCCCTGCTGGTGATGCCGAACGCGGCTTGCCTGGATTGATGGCAGCGCGGTAATCGAATGCGGTTGGAACGATCGCGTCGCGATTGTCACCTGCATAAAGAATCAGCAATTGCCCAACTTGCCGCAGATTTGCCTGACTTGTGCCCCAGAGCGCATTGCGTCGAGCGAGGCTGACGGCAGGAACGAGAATCGCCAACAACACTGCGATTACACCGATCACAGCAAGGATTTCAACAATCGTCATGCCGCGACGATTGATGGTGGAGGAAGAGCGCGTGATGGTGGACATGCGTGACTCGATTTCCGCGCGACATTGGCGCGACCTTGATTCGAAACTGATTCGACACTGATTCGACACTTCAGAACTGCGACCTGAGCGATGCATCCTACCTTCGCGGTCGACCAGTTCGATCAGTTCATAGTTGAAGAATCGTGATTGGACAGCAAGGTTCTGCGTGGTGAATCTGCTGATTCAGCGGGTTTTCAGGTCATCCCATCGCCATCGTCATCAAGAACTCCGCGTTCGACTTCGTCTTCGACACGCGCGTGCGCAGCAGTTCCATCGCGTCGACGACATTCATGTCGCTCACGACTTTCCGCAGACGCACGATGAGCTCGAGTTCCTTGGGATCAAGCAACAACTCTTCGCGACGAGTGCCCGACGCGCCGATGTTGATCGCTGGATAGACACGCTTCTCGACGAGCTTGCGATCAAGATGCAATTCCGCGTTGCCTGTGCCCTTGAACTCTTCGAAGATCACTTCGTCGGCGCGCGAACCCGTGTCGACGAGTGCGGTGCCGAGAATCGTGAGCGAACCACCGTTCTCAATGTTGCGCGCGCTGCCGAAGAACTTCTTGGGCTTGATGAGTGCTGAGGTGTCAACGCCACCCGAACCGATCTTGCCTGAACTCGGCATCGCGTTGTTGTAGCCACGCGCCAGACGCGTGATCGAGTCGAGCAAGATCACAACATGATCGCCAAACTCAACCATGCGACGCGCCTTCTCCATCACCATCTCGGAGACTTGAATGTGACGAGTCGCTTCTTCATCGAAGGTGCTCGCGACCACTTCAACATGCGCCGGCGTATTGCGGCGGAAATCCGTGACTTCTTCGGGACGCTCATCAACGAGCAACACGATGACATGCACATTCGGATGATTCGTCGCGATCGAAGTTGTGATCTGCTGAAGGATCACAGTCTTGCCCGTGCGCGGCGGCGCCACAATAAGCGCGCGTTGACCGAAGCCCATCGGCGTGACCATGTCGATGACGCGCGTTTCCACTTTGCCTGAACCGAGCATTTCAAGATGAATGCGCTTGTTCGGATGCAACGGCGTGAGGTTTTCGAAAGTTGGCAAATCGTGCAGGACGCTCGGATCGCGACCGTTCACGCTCTCAACGCGCAGGAGCGCGAAGTAGACCTCTTCGTCCTTCGGTGGACGCACGAGGCCCTTCACCACATGACCGCGACGCAGCCCGAAATGCCTGATTTGCGTGGGAGAAACATACACATCGTCAGGTGACGGACAGTACGAGTAATCGGCGCTGCGCAGAAATCCGTAGCCTTCAGGCAGGATCTCAAGCGTGCCTTCCGCAATCATCAATCCGTGCTTTTGCGCGCGAAGTTTGAGGATCTCAAAGACGATCTTCTGCTTAGGTTGCTGAAGATCGTCGATGCCCGACTCCTTCGCAAGCTTGTTGATTTGATCGAGCGGCATCTTCTGGAGCTTCGCGAAGTTGAGGTCGTCCTTCTTGGCGATCTCGTACTTGCCTTCGAGCTCTTTGCCGAGTTCAGCAAGTTCGTTGGCCAGCTGCTCGTCAGTTGGAAGTTGACCGGGCGCGAGCGTTGGGTTTGGAATGTAGGGTTGGCGTGGGCCGCGTTCACCGCCGCCACCACCGCCGCCTCCACCACCACCGCCGCCACCATCACGACCACCCTTGCCACGACGACGACCACGACTTTGACCTTGACCTTGTTTGTGATTCATTGCAATGTTCCTGCTTCGGCGCTGCACCATTGAGATTGAGTGCAACGCATCTATGCCGTGGCTTCAACCAGTGCACAGAATTGCGCACTATCTTCTGTCTGTAAGGGATGCCGTTGATCGATCCGTTGCAGCATGACGAACACGCTGCGAGGACTTGTTGATTGGCGCACGATGGCCTCGCGCACCCGACCGCCGCTTTCGCGACGCGGGGATATTGACCGAACATGCCCTCGCGGTCAAGTCAGCGCGTTTGACGGCCGCGGGCGCAGATTCGCAAGAACACTTCCGTGACGCGCGCGCGCAACAGTGCGCAATCACCGTCGTTTTGTATGACATCGGTGCTTTGAGCGCGCTTTTTCTCGAGCGGAAGTTGTGCGCGCTCGCGACGATCGAGTTCCTCGCGCGGCCAACCTTGTCTTTGAAACGCGCGAGCGACGCGCAGTTCGTGGGGAGCGTCGATAAACAGCACGGCGTCGCATTCGCGGTCAAGCGCGACTTCGAGCAAGAGTGGCGCGTCGATGACGAAGCCCGTTGCAGCGTCGCTTGCGGCGGCGAACTGCGCGCGTCGCAGCGCTTCGATGCGTGGATGCATGATCGCTTCGATGGAGCTGCGAGATGCTGCATTGCTGAAGAGAAGGTTCGCGAGTTCGCTTCGCAGAATCGAACCATCTGCCGCGAGAATTGCTGGCCCGAACAACGCGCTGATCCGTGCGCGCACTTCAGGCTCGTCAAGCACGCGTCGCGCGAGTTCATCACTCACGCACACGACGCAGCCAAGTTCACCAAGCATGCGCGCAACTTCGCTCTTGCCGCTGCAGATGCCGCCAGTGATGCCAATGATGGGACGATGCGTCGACACGCGTGCAGCGTAGTGCGTGCGCGTCCTGCGTTCAATCGAACAACGCTTCCATGGCGCGATGCACGCGAGATCGACTCACGCGCAAGTACGCGCGCGCGCTGTCTTCCATGCGTGCGTTCGATTCGAGCCGAGCAAGTCGCAGGGTTTCGTCGATGGCACTGATCAGCGGCGAGCCTGCAAGTTGCGCTCGCGCAGCGCGCATTTCCACATCAAGCAGCGCGAAGTCACGATCCTCACCAAGCGCCGCGGCCAACGCACGGGCGCGAGAGCGAGCGCGAACCAGTGGACTCGCAAGCTCCGCGCCAAACACGCTCAGAACAAGCGCGAATGAGGACGCCTTCTTGCGGCACTCATGCAGCCGCACGAGATCATCTTCATCAAGCGCCTCACGCAATTCGCGGCGGCACGAATCGAAGTTCCACAGAAGCGCAGCTCGTGCAGCGCGCGCATCAAGTTGCGCATCGTGCTTGATGCTCGTCACGCATTCAACCGCTGCGCGCACCGAACGCCGCGCGCGTGCGATCGCACCTTCGCTGTAGTGGCCTTCATCGCGTCGATCTGATTCCGCAAACACCAGCGTGGCCAGCAACACCGTGCGCGTGACGCGACGCGGTTCGCCATCAGCGAAGCGTTCGCTAATGCGTTGAATCGAACGAATGAGCGCATCGCGATCACGCAGTGGTCCGAGCAATTGATTCGCTTTCGCCGCAAACTCAAGCGTTCCATCGACGAGCAACCCCGAGGTCGTGTTGCGCACAAGTGGAGCAAGCGCACGCGCCTTCTTCAATTCGCGGCGAGTCAGACGAATCGCCTCGCGACGCATCGACGCAATGTGCGCATCCGCAAGCGCCTTCTCGGCTGCACGCACCGATGCCTGCAATGCCGCAAGAATCCGCTCGCCCGCGTCAAGCGGCGGCGTGTTGGTGCTGATGATGAACGCGTCGCGCTCCATTCGATAAATGTAACGCGACACGCTCGTGATCTGCTCACGACCCGACTCGATCTTCACGCGTTCTGCCTGATTTATGCCGCGTCTGCTACCTTCTCGGTCCTCTTCACCTTGCAAACGAGTTCACTTATGTCCACTCAAAAGCCACAATCCGCGCCAGCACCAACCACCGCCATCACGCCAACTCGCGAGCAGAATTACGCCGAGTGGTATCAACAAGTGGTGCGCGCAGCCGAACTCGCAGAGACCAGCGATGTGCGCGGCTGCATGGTCATTAAGCCGTGGGGTTATGCGCTCTGGGAAAATCTTCAGCGCGTGCTTGATCGCATGTTCAAGGTCACGGGCCACAAGAACGCCTACTTCCCACTGTTCATTCCGCTCTCGTATTTTGAGAAGGAAGCAGAACATGTCGAAGGCTTCGCGAAGGAATGCGCAGTCGTCACGCACCATCGCCTCGCGCCTGGCATCAAGGCTGATGGTCGTCCTGGCCTTGTTCCAGCGGGCGAATTGCAAGAGCCGCTCGTCGTGCGTCCCACTTCCGAAACCATCATCGGTGCAAGCTTTGCGAAGTGGGTGCAGAGTTACCGCGATCTTCCGTTGCTCATCAATCAATGGGCGAATGTTGTGCGTTGGGAAATGCGCACGCGTTTGTTCCTTCGCACCACTGAGTTCCTCTGGCAAGAAGGCCACACGGCGCATGCGACTGAGAAAGAAGCGATGGAAGAAACGCTCAAGATGCTCGAGGTCTACGCGGAGTTTGCAGAAAACTGGATGGCGATGCCCGTCATCAAAGGCGAGAAGACTGCGGCTGAGCGTTTTCCTGGCGCCGTGAATACCTTTTGCATCGAAGCGATGATGCAAGATCGCAAGGCGCTGCAAGCGGGAACCTCGCATTTCCTCGGACAAAACTTCGCGCACGCAAGTGACATTAAGTTCAGCGATGTTGACGGCAAAGTTAACTTTGCCTGGACAACATCGTGGGGCGTTTCAACACGATTCATCGGCGCCATGATCATGACGCACGCGGATGACGACGGCATGGTGCTTCCACCGCGTTTGGCGCCTGCGCATGTGGTGATCATTCCTGTCACGCACAAGCCTGAAACTGCGCAAGCGGTGCTCGACTATTGCACGCGTCTTGCGGCGGATCTTCGCGAAGTTGCCTATGCGGGTCGCACGATTGAAGTTGAGTTGGACAATCGCGACATTCGCGGCGGCGACAAATCGTGGCAGTGGATCAAGCGCGGCATTCCTCTTCGCGTTGAAGTTGGTCCGCGCGATATGGAGCAAGACTCCGTGTTCATGGCGCGACGCGATCGCGGTCACAAAGAGAAGATCAGCGTCAAGCGCGATGAGTTCATTGCGACGATCACGACTGTGCTTGAAGACATGCAGTCTGGTTTGTTCGCGCGAGCGAAAGCGCATCGCGAACTCAACTCGAAGCGCATCGATTCACGCGCGGAGTTCGAAGCGTTCTTCGGCGCGAAGAATGATGCTGAGGACGAAGCGACGAGCACAGGCGGCAGCGTGAAAGGCGGCTTCGCGCTCGCGCATTACGCGCCTGATGACGCCATCGAAGACGAACTCAAGACGAAGTTTGCGGTGACATGCCGTTGCATTCCCGTTGACGGTCCTGCTGAAGCGGGCATCTGCATCTTCAGCGGTAAACCAAGCACTCGACGCGCGGTGTTTGCAAAGAGCTACTGAATCTGATTCGACAGGAGTTTTCGGACTACCTGATCCCTGATTTTGATCAGTTTTGTCTCGCGGCCTTGGTCGTCCGAGCGAATTCGTGCATATTCATTCGCCTCGCGTGCATCGTGCGCGTGGAGGTCTGAAGCATTCCGGAGAAGTAAGGGAGTTCCATCGTGAGTTGTTTATTCGTTGCACGCGCTGCGTGTGTGTCGTTTGTTGTTGTGTCCACCGTCACCTCGTTGACGAGCGTTGCATCTGCGGCGTTCGTGAATCCGCTCGTGCCTTCATGGCGCGGTGAAGCCGCGACGAGTTACCTCTACTGGGAGTCGTTCACCAGCGCACTGCGTGGAACGAATGCACCGCAAACTTCCACAGGCGTGTGGAGCGCGAATCTCACCAACTCGCTTCCAGGCGCGGTGATTACAGGCAGTGGCAACATGTATGGCGCAGGTGGCGCGATGGCGATCACCGTTGCAGGCAGCGGCGCAACCGACACGATGAGCGCGTTCGTGCTCAACCTCTCAACCGCCGGAAGTGAAATCGATTACGCCGGAGTCACGCTCGCCCTTACGCTCGCTGGTGGCGCGATTGAAACTGTCGCGTTCGATGCCTACGAAATCCGCTTCATCAACACGATTCCTGGATTCGGAAATCAAATCAATGTTGCGTACACATGGGATCTCGGCGAGTACGCGACGACTTCGATCACGGATTGGAATCTCAATTTCGCCGGATCGGTCGCAAACCTGAGTCTCGATGCGGTCAGTGTTGACATTCAAAGCGTGCCAACGCCAGGCGCGATCGCGCTTGTTGCAGTGTGTGGATTACTGCGTCGACGCGCGCGCTGATCTGACGCGCTTTCGTGAAGCACATTCATGCCTGGCTCATGCCTGACTCATGAACAACGCCGCCGAGCACACTGTGCTCGGCGGCGTTTTCTTTCATTCACTTCGCGGATTGCATCAACGGACCGTTCCAGATAGAGAAACTCTGTCCGCCGAGAGCGACGATTCGATCTCAGTCGCCATCGCCGTCGAGATCGCTGAGGTCTTTGCGCGCTTGGCGCCGACCGAGCGCCGACCGAGCCGCGCATTGTTCTTCAGCGCGCTGCACTGTCAACTGCAACGCTTCCAAGCGCAAACGATCCGCGGCGTCAAACACCCGCGCATTCTGATACTTGCACGGCGTGTTTCCGCGCGACTTCTGAATCCCAAACGCCTCTTCGATTGCGGCACTCGCAGCGCCGTCGGTGGAAGTTGCCGTGCTCGCATGCTTTGCCCGTGGATGCAAAATCACCAAACGCGACTCGTGTTCATCCGGAACATCGTGATGAACACGCCTGTCTATTGAACTATTTCCCTTGAGCGCCAGCTCAATTATTCATGATTCGCTGTGGCAAATTCCGATGTGGATTGCGCTCCGTTCGGTGATGGCGTCGCTCCGATTGCAGAGCACGAGGCCCAACTTGAAACTATTCTCTTCGTCCAAAGGATTGATCAAATGAAAACTCATCTGATGAAAGTGGCTGTGTTCACGCTCGCGCTCACCTCTGCGACCTCTGTCACCTTTGCAGACTGGCGAGACACTCCTGCAGCGCGAGACTGGGCCATTGCCACAGGCCACACAATGAACCCTTCATCACAAGTGATCGTGGTTGATGGCGGCATCCTTCAAGTGACCGACACTGATCAGGAGGTTTATGCTGAAGTGGTTTGGGTTCCCACCGACACCATCGAAGCCATTGTTTGGGAAGAAGATGGCGTCACCGCGTTCAACACTCCGATCAGCCTGCGTCAGACTTTTTCGTTCACAAGCGGAGTCGTGGTGAGTGGTGACGGTGTGCGCCATGACTACCTGTTCCTGCAGAATGTCATGCACACTCGGGCTGTTGATAGGAACGGTGACCAGTTCGACGCCTCGAAAACATTCGTGCTACCGGTTCGAGTGTTCATTGGCGGTCAGACCGAAGCTGATGCTTTCATGGCGGATCTTGCCGATGCGGTCAAGTCCGACGGCAGCAAAGGCGAAGGGGGCATTGAGTGCTTCGACCCAACATGGATCGGCAACGACGGCCAACAATGCTGCGCGTTTCTCGCGTCGTATCGGTCGGGGATCACTGGGTGCAACAGCCGTCGGATGTTTACCATTTTGGGCTGCGGCACAGTCGCCCTTGGTGGTGTCGGCTGGGCTTTCTTTGAGTGCGCGAAACTTTGCACCATCGCTGCTGGCGCTAGCGCTGGAACACTCGGTCCTGTGTGTATGGTTGCGTGCCTTGCCGGCACGGCGATTCTTGGCTTCGGCGCTGCTTACTTGTGTGTCGAGGCAGCCGACGCTTTGTTCGACGAATGCTGCTCTACTGCGCAACGCGAGTACTTCCGCGATCTAGGGAATGCGGGCTGTGAAGTGCGCAAGCCGAAGTATCGTGATTCAACAGGAAGCAGCCAATGACGCCAGCCTCAGCCACTTTCCTGTTCATCGTTGCGGTAATCCTCACAGTTTCCGCCTGGATATTGGGGATGAATATTCTCCAATCAAACGCTCCCGATTGGGTTGATGAACATCAAAACATCGTCAGGTACGTCCTGACGATTCCGATCTTCACCGTGCCCGGTCTCGTCACATGGATCTTTATTTACAAGGCCGCAAAAAAACTGCGCCTCTCTGCGACGGCGAAGAAAACGCCAGGCGTTTAAGCGCGAGTCTAGGTTTCAGAAATCAACAGTGCCCGCAAGTTGAACTTGCGGGCACTGTTGATTTTTGCCGCACGCCGCCGAGCACACTGTGCTCGGCGGCGTTTTCTTTCATTCACTCTGCGGATCGCATCAACTCCAATTAGAGAGGAGCAGCGCAAGATCCAATGCATCAATCACCCCGTCGAGATTCAGGTCGCCTTGGCATGCACCCTTCGCTGGGCAATCGCCCCAACCAGCAAGCAGCGTCGCGAGGTCTTCCGCGCTCACGACACAGTCTTCATTGATGTCTCCGACAATATCGCAGGTCGTGTTCACCTGATAGATCGAAAGCGTTCCGCTGATTTCATTGGCAAGGAGAATGAGTGGCTGATTCGTAGGCGAATCGAGTGCGGAAACAAACTGAATGCCCTCTGGCCCGAGGTCGCCTGATGCCGCAGTATTCGTCGCGAAGGTGAAGTCGCGCGAGTTGATGTAGGACTGAAACACGGGCGCCGATGGATCGT
>QWPU01000050.1 GCA_003671065.1 Planctomycetota bacterium
CAGGTTGTTCGCGCTGCCGAACTGCGAGTAGGTGCCTTCGTAGATTGCGAAGCTGATGCTCGCGGTCGTCGAACGTCCGCGCTTCATGGTGAGCGATGCACCGCTGATGTCAGCAACATCTTGGCTAGCGGAGTAGGTCCAATGCTGCGTGTGATCCTCGTCGCATTGGACTTGCGCGCCCGATTGGCCGGTTGAAATGAAGATCGACGCATTCGCGGCAGGAGAAGCAGCGAGTGTGATTGCCGCGATAGACAGCGCTGAGAAAACGTTGATGGAGATGGGAGTACGCATGTCGAAACCCCTTTGACATCGAGGATGAGGATCTTCTGTCGAGAGAGCAACCGCGCGAACAGACGCGCGATCCCCGACCTTTGCAAAGAATGTTTTCGTGCGAAGATGTCACGGACTGAGCAAATTCAAGCAGTTTCGCGCGCAATGAGTCAAGAGTGCTACATGAAAACACTGCCCCGGCGTGCGTCTGCATTGAGTCTGAGGCATGATTCTCGGCTGACTGTCCACAGCTTTCGCGCGGAGGATCTCAGCACATCGGCAAAGGACACATCAACAAAGGACAGGCATCTGAATTTTATTGCAGCGAGTGGGCAGTTCGGTCGCGCGCAGGCCGTTTCCCCATCCTTGCTCGTTTCGCACTCGGGATAGGCAGAGTTCATATCCTTGCGGCCTCCATCGTTTGACCGTTTGCGAGACACACTTTCATGGAAATCATTCTCACCGCCTTTCTCAGCATCGTGCTGTTTCCCGTCACTCTGCTCGCGTCTTGGCTCGTCGTGCATCCGCAACAAGAAGTCGTGGTGCTCAACTGGGGCAAGTTGTCGAAGATTGTGGCGACGCCAGGCATGTCGTGGGTGAATGTCTGGGGCCGCAAACTCATCAAGATCTCGACGAAGCAACAGGCGATCGAGGTCCACCGCACGGTGGTCGCGGATGGCAATGGAAATCCAATCGTGGTTGCGGCCGTCGTCACTTTTCGTTTTGTTGACACGCGCCGCGCAGCGCTTGATGTCGAAGACGCCGCGGGGTTCGTGCGCACGCAGGCGATGGCCGTGCTCAAGCAGGTTGCCTCGCGCTATCCCTATGAAAGCGCGAATCACACGATCAGCCTGAAGACGGAAACCGAAGGCATTGCGAAGGAAATGCGCGAGCTTCTGCAGTCAAAAGTCGCCGTCGCTGGCGCTGAGATCGCATCCTTCGAATTGAGTGACTTGAGTTACGCGCCCGAAATCGCGCGTTCGATGCTCGTGCGTCAACAAGCGCAGGCGCTGGTGGATGCTCGCCGAGTGATCGTCGACGGCGCGGTGCAAATCGTCCATCACGCACTCGAGTTGCTCAGCGAACATGGTCACACACTGCAGCCTCACGATGAAGCGCGCTTGGTGTCAAACCTGCTCGTCGTGATCTGTGGCGAGTCGCATGTACAACCGACCGTCAACATGCAGGGCGGCGATACGCGGGACGCTGGCATGGACGAGAAGATGAGCAAACTCTTGGAAACGATCGCGAAGAACACCACGCCGAAGCCGTCGTGAATCGCTGCCGGAGCGCAGACTTGATGGACGAGCAGACCTCAAAGGACATGACCTCAAAGGACAGGCGTTTGATTTTTTCTGCAGCGGGCGCGCAGTTCTGTAGTCGACCAGGCGGATTTGGCGGCATCGCGCCCAGTTGCGTGATCGCTAAATCCGCGAGCAGACCTCAAAGGACATGACCTCAAAGGACAGGCGTTTGATTTTTTCTGCAGCGGGCGCGCAGTTCTGTAGTCGACAACGCGGATTTGTCGGCATCGCGCCCAGTTGCGTGATCGCTACTTCCGCGAGTTATCCGCGTGATGGGCCCGCTCCCTCGGGTGATTCTTCCGTTTTCGGCGGGAACAACTTTCCGCTCGCCTTGATTGATGGCATCTTCGCAATGAGTTGCGAACAGTCGCGTTTCCACTGCGAACGCACCGTCGACGACCGATGCAACCCTAAAGCCCCTTTCGAGATTTCCATGCCTCCTGCTGATCGCTTCCTTCATCTGACCACACTCGCGCTCGCCGTTTCCGCGGTGCTGCTCGCAGGTTCATCGCGCCTCCTTGCCGACTGCCCCGCCGATCTCACTTCCGACGGCACAGTCAACGCTGCCGATCTCAGCGGCGTGCTTTCAGGCTGGGGAACCACCAGCGGAGACATCACCGGCGACGGCCTCACTGATGCAACCGACCTCGCCGCGCTGCTCGGTGCCTGGGGCGCGTGTCCAGTCGAGCCCGTGATCGATTGGATTCTCCTCACCGCAACCAACGGCACTTCCACCATTGCGATCGATGAAGCGGGCGTCACGCAGAAATCCTGGACGGGTGCCACAGGCGGCGCAAGCGCTGGCTATCTGCGCGCCGATGGCTCACTTGTGCGACCGAGTCATCACGCTGGCGGTGCGTATGTCGGTGCTGCAAGCGGCGGCCGCATCCAGATCTTTAACGCCGCGGGCACACTCACCAACGACCTCATCGTCAGCACCGCCGCATTCCAACAGCATCACGATATTCGTCCGATGCCCAACGGCAACATCCTCTGCATTTGTTGGGAAGGTCACACGCAAGCAGCTGCGATGGCCGCTGGCCGCACCACACTTACCACTGCGTTTTGGCCTGATTCTGTTCTCGAAATTCGCCCCACTGGAACCACCACCTTTGAGATCGTCTGGAAATGGACCTTGTGGGATCATCTCATTCAAGATGTGAACCCCGCGCTCGCCAACTACGGCGTCGTCAGCGCGCATCCTGAACTCATCGACATCAATCTTGGCACCATCACCGCGGGCGATTGGACGCACATGAATGCGATCGATTACGACCCTGTGCGCGATGAGATCGTGTTGAGTTCGCGCTCGCTCAATGAGGTCTATGTCATCGATCACTCGACCACAACCGCGCAAGCTGCCTCGCACAGCGGCGGTGCTCGAGGCAAGGGCGGCGACATTCTCTATCGCTGGGGCAATCCGCAGAACTACGATCGCGGCACTGCAGCAAACAAGGTCTTTTTCACAGTGCACAGCGCCACATGGATCGACAGCGGTCTGCCAGGCGCGGGCAACATCCTCGCCTTGAACAACGGTGATCGCGCAGGCGGACTCAACGATTACTCCACCGTCCTTGAAATCGTTCCACCGCGCGACGCATCAGGCAACTACACGATTGGAAAGACCGCGGCCTACGCGCCAACTTCTGCACTCTGGAGCTACGGCGCACCAGGACAAATCTACGGCGGCGCCGTGCAATGCGGCGCATTCCGCACGCTCGACAACACCACGCTCATCACCCTCACCAACAGTGGTCGCACCTTCGAAGTCAACCAAGCGGGCACCGTGGTGTGGGACCGCTTGAATCCTGGCATCACTGTTCCACGCGCCGCTCCCTACCGTCGAATCAACGGGCTGTGGATCGGGCCGTGATGATCCCGCTCACTCAATAAATCGAATCAGGGAAGTAGAACTTCTTCGCATTCGCAGGAAGCACCAACTCCACATCGATCATGAGGTGCTGCGGCATGTAGCGCATCTTCTCCGCGCGCTTGCCGCCGACAAGCACGCTCGCCGCGAGTTCCATACCAGTCGCAATCATCGATGGCGGATAGGTGATATCCGCAGGGAACATCGGATCCTTGTCCATCACGCGCTTGATGATGTTTTTCATGCCAGCGCCGCCAAGAATCCACACGCCTTCGATGCCCTTCTCCATCAGCGCTTGTTCTGCTCCGAGCGCCATGTCGTCATCGCTCGCCCAGATCGCAGTGACCTTGGGATTCTTCTGCAAGAGCGTCTCGCACACTTCGAGCGCCTTCTGGCGATTCCAGTTTGCGGCTTGTTGGCCGACGATCTTGATGCCCGGCTCCGTCTTGAAGACTTCCATCGCCGCGCCAACGCGATCCGAATTTACTGTGCAAGGAACACCTTCAAGCACAATGATCTCGCCCTTCGCGGATCCTGGCTTGTTGAGATCGCCGCCGAGTTTGCCCACCATGAACTGCGCGCTCTTGCGACCAAATGCTTTGTTGTCGCCTTCAATGAAGATGTCCGCAACTGGCTTGAGGAAGCCACGATCGACATTCACAACAAGCACGCCGCGATTGTGCGCTTCTTCAGCAACTGGCGTGATCGGCGCGGACTCTGTCGCAAGAATCACCAAGCCATCGACCTTCTTCGCAAGCATCGCTTCGATGTCGCTGATCTGCTTCTCAGGAGTTTCAGCAGTCGAAATCATCCACTCGACTTCAGGATGAAGCTTCGAGCATTCCTTCGCCCACCAAACAACACCAGCGGTCCAACCGTGATCGGCTGCGGGGATGCTCACGCCGATGCGCATCTTTGCGGCTTGCGCAACAACAGGTGTTGATACGAGTGGCTCAGTAGCCGTAAAGCCAAGAAACGCACACGAAGTTGCAAGAAGGACGGATGAGAGAGCGATGCGTGAGATTCGATTCATAGGTGGGTATCCAAGAAGTGGGAAAGAGTACAGCACTCTGCTCAGTCGCGCGACGAGCGTTGCACAAGAACCGCCAACACAATCACCGCGCCTTTGACCGCGCCTTGCCAGTAGGGACTCACATTCGAAATGGTGAGGATGTTGCTGATCATGCCGAGAATCACCACGCCGACCACGGTCCCCCACACTCGGCCATAGCCGCCGCGCAAACTCGTTCCACCGATGACCACTGCGGCGATCGCATCAAGTTCGCTTCCCAATCCTAACTGCGCCGTTGACACTGAATTCATGCGTGAACTCTGCACAAGTCCCGCGACTCCAGCGAGCGCACCCATGATCGCATAGACGCGAAAGCGCACCCACGCAATGCCAACGCCTGCATAGCGCGCTGCAGTTTCATTTGCCCCCACCGCGACCAGCTGACGACCAAAGCGGCTGCGCGAGAGAAACCACTGCGCCACGATTGCGACCACGAAGAAGACCACGGTGCTGTAAGTGAGCGTGAGCGGTTTGCCCGCATTGTTCTCAAGGCCAAACATGGGAATACCGCCGCGACCGATCGTTGCAAAGAGCGTTGAACTCTGCGAACGAATCTCGCCCGCATCGGCAAGCGCCAGCGCAATCGAACGAAACGCAGCAAGCCCACCCAGCGTCGCTATGAACGGCGCAAGTCGACCAAACACCACGAGCGCACCATTCACGCTTCCCGCCAGCAAACCTGCGCCAATCGTGATCGCGCCACCGAGCACCACCGCGCTCATCTCCGACCACTCAGCCGCAATCAGCAAGTTCATCGCGAGTGTCCCGAGCGCGGCACTGAGCACCAGCATGCTTCCCACCGACAGAT
This sequence comes from Planctomycetota bacterium, assembly GCA_003671065.1. Classification (GTDB taxonomy): domain Bacteria; phylum Planctomycetota; class Phycisphaerae; order Phycisphaerales; family SM1A02; genus QWPT01. Next base: position 5,325 of record QWPU01000050.1, read on the forward strand.
CAATGCCTGCCGAGATGATCACCAGCGTCATCCCCACGGCAAGAATTCCAATCGCTGCATTCGAATTAAGAATGTTGCGAAAATTCTCGAAACTCACGAAGTCACTGCCCTGTTTGGCAGTGCTCACCGCAAACAGAAGCACGAACGCAACGACGACACCCCAACGCTCAAGCGCTCGGAATCCCTCTTGCACAAGCTTTCGACGATCACTGCTCACGCAAGAATCTCCTTTGTTTCGCCAAACTCTGCCGTCAAACCTGATGCGAGTCGCACGATGCGCTCCTCAGCACCGCGCTGCTCGAGTTGCTCGCGCGTGACTTCGCCCACCATCGTTCCCGCATGCATCACCAGCACGCGATGGGCGAGACCAATGAGTTCAGGAAGTTCAGAACTAATGAGAATGACTGCAAGACCTTCGCTCGCGAGTTGCGCGATGATGCGATAGATCTCTGCTTTCGCGCCGACATCAACGCCGCGCGTCGGTTCATCAATGATGAGCACCTTCGGCTGCGTTTGGAGCCAACGCGCGAGCGCGAATTTCTGCTGATTGCCGCCTGAAAGCGAGGAGATCGGCGCATGCGGTTGCGCACAACGGATGCTCAACGCATCGATCCATCGTGTCGCCACCGATTGCTCCGCGCGCACATCAATGCGTCCGCCAAATCGTGTGTACGCGGACAGCGACGGCAATGTCATGTTCGTAATCGACGAGAGCGTCACATGCAGTCCGCGCCCTTTGCGATCTTCACTCACATACGCCACGCCACGCTTCATCGCGTCACGCGGGCTGCGCAAACGCACGCGAAGTCCTGCGACACGCACCGACCCGCTCGATTGGCGCAATCCAATGATGGCTTCAGCGGTCTCAGTGCGACCGCATCCCACTAGACCAGCGCATCCCACGATTTCGCCCGCGCGCACCGCAAATGAAACACCATGCGAACGCCCGACTGCACCAAACTCCGTAACTTCGATCGCGGGAATCGTCGCGTTCGAAACACCTTTCACTGGATACATCGAGCCAAGTTCGCGGCCAACCATCGCATGCGCAAGGGTGCCTTCGTCAGCACGCGTTCCATCTTCACTGACAAGCACGCCCTGCGCGCTTCGCGTGAATGTTCGCATGAGTGCGCCGTCGCGCAGCACGCTCACGCGATCGGCAACGGCAATCACTTCATCAAGATGATGCGAGATAAAGATCACAACGCGGCCTTCATCGCGAAGGCGTTGCAACAGCGCGAGCAGACGCTTCGTATCACGCTCACCGAGCACCGCAGTCGGTTCATCGAAGATCAGCACTTGCGCGTTGCTCGCAAGGCATTTCGCGATCTCGACAAACTGCGCGTCGGCAATCGACAAGTCGCTACACGCGCGCTCGATGTCGAGTTCAGCACCGAGCATGTGAAGCCAATGTTGCGCGCGCGCGCGTTGCGCCGTGCGATCAATCATGAGGCCCGCCAAAGTGAGCGGTTCACGCCCAAGCATCACATTCTCAGCAACATTGAGCGCACCGACAAGATTCAATTCTTGATGCACCATGGCGATGCCTGCGCGAATCGCGTCGAGCGGTCGCGCAAAGATTCGCGCAACTCCATCGAGGCGAATCGTGCCTCCGCCAGGCCGAACGAGTCCCGAGAGCACTTTCATCAGCGTGCTCTTTCCCGCGCCGTTCTCGCCGACAATCGCGTGGATCTCTCCGCGATTGAATGCAATCGACACCGCATCAAGCGCACGCACACCTGGATAGTCGACCGTCACCGACTCGACAGCAAGCGCAACTGTCGGCAGGGTGGGCGCGTCCGAGAGTGGAGAGTTTTTGGGGACCTTCGAATGAGACACGGCGCAAAGATTACCTACTCGGAGGGTTTATCCCACGCAACGCTTCGATTTCAACCGATGAATCAGGCCCGATCCGACCTCCAGTCGATTCCTGTGTTACCTTCTCGATCCGTGCCAAACGCTCGCCGAACCATTCCTCACCTGCGACTGACAGCTGCGATTTTGGTCGCCATGCTGGCCGCGCTTGCTGGTGGACTTGATTCAGAAAATAGCGAGCAACGCGCGCGACGCGCTCAACTGAACTCGGCGCTGAGGCTGGTATCGATCGCCCCCGCGGCAGTCGATCACGCGCATGTCACCATCGCGCTCAACACTCGACAGACCTTCACGCGCCTTGATGGCGTGAGCAATGATCATGCGCCAGACGCTGCGACTTCGCGAGCGTCTCGCCTCACTCGAAGAGCCGCGGGCACTTCACGCGCTTTCACGCTGCAAACTTCTGCACTACCGCCGCCGGCGCCTTCGCAACAGATCTGATCTGTCCGCGTGAGTCGTGCTGAAGTTTTTCGTTTCATTTCAATCCATCTTTCTTCGTTCGCTCGCTGCACTCCAGCGTTCGCGTTCGAGATTTTCTCCCTGTAGAGCAACACATGAGTCAACTTCTCAAAGGCATTCCCGTTCTCGATTGGTTCGTCCGTATGACGATGGGCACCAAGAACCAACGCGATGTGAAGCGTTATCTCAAGATCGTCGACCTCGCCAACGCGCTCGAGCCATCGATGCGCGCGCTGACCGATGCACAAATCCGCGAGAAGACCGTGGAGTTTCGCGCTCGTGTCGCGTCTGGCGCCAAGCCGTACGACATGATTCCTGAGATCTTCGCGGCCGCGCGTGAAGCGATGGATCGCGGTGTTGGCATTCGCAACATCTTCAATCCGTCGCGCAACGCAGACCTCAATCATGACGGCGTCGTGAACGCCGATGATCGCTTCGATCCCTCGCAACTGCCGTTAGAGGTGCGCGCGCAATACGACGCAACTGTCGCAGCCATGCGCGCGGCTGAGCCACGCAATCCTGAGGGCGATCTGGTCGGCTGTGCCGCTCCACTCGCTGGCTGGGAATATCTCGATATTCCGAACGAGATCTATGCCGCGGTTCGCACGATCTATCCGATGTCGCGTCCGCCCTTTCGCGCTCGACCATTCGATGTGCAGTTGATCGGTGGCATTGTGCTTGCGGAAGGCAAGATCGCGGAAATGAAGACAGGCGAAGGCAAGACAATCGTCGGACCACTCGCGTGTTACCTCGCCGCGTGCGAAGAGAAGCAAGTGCATGTCGTCACCGTGAACGACTATCTCGTGCAGCGCGATCGCGATTGGACATTCCCCTTCTTCCGCGCGCTTGGTCTCACTGTTGGCGCGATTCATCCGCATCACATGCAAGACCAGGACGAGAAGAAGCGCTCGTACTCCTGCGATGTGGTCTATGGCACCACCAGCGAGTTCGGTTTCGATTACTTGCGCGACAACATGAAGACGCGCACGGAAGAGCAATTGCAGAAGGAACGCGGCTTCGCGATCGTCGATGAGGTGGATTCGATTCTGATCGATGAAGCTCGCACGCCGCTCATTATCTCGGGGCCCGCGCACTCATCGACGCCGCGCTACGACATGGCCGATTCGATTGCGCGTCACTTGGTGACGAGGCAATCAGAATGGGACGAGGCCAACACTGATTGCCGACGCATCGAAGAAAAGATCGCCGCGTGCGAAGGCGATATTCGCAATGCGCGCGAGAAGAATGTGGTGCCAGGAATCAAGAAGACGATGGATGCGGCGCGCAAAGAACTCGCGACGAGTGAAGCGCGTCGTGATCGATTCAAGCAGTTCTACGAAGTCGAACTCGACAAGAAAACTGCGGGTCTTACCCACGATGGCGTCGAAGAGGCGCAGCGCTACGCGAAGAAACTGGATCCGAGTGTGGCGAGTTTCTATGTCGGTGACAACATCGACATGCCCCACCTCTGCGAGCAATCCGTGCGCGCTCACACCGTCTACATGCGCGATCGTGATTATGTCGTCGCGCCTGATGAGAATGGTGTCGAAGGCGTTGTGATCGTCGATCAGAACACGGGCCGCAAGATGGTCGGTCGTCAATGGTCCGACGGATTGCATCAAGCCGTTGAAGCGAAGGAGAAGGTGAAGGTCAAAGAAGAAACGCAGACGATGGCGACCATCACCATCCAGAATTACTTCAAACTCTACAAGCGCCTCTCAGGCATGACGGGCACCGCTGATACGGAAGCCGAAGAGTTTCACGAGATCTACAAACTCGATGTCGTGTCGATTCCGACCAATGTGCCGATCTCGCGCGATGATCGACAAGACCGCGTGTATCTGTCGCAGAAAGATAAGTGGAACTCGATCTGCGAGGAAATCAAGGCGTATCACGATGTTGGTCGCCCTGTGCTCGTCGGAACCACTAGTGTTGAGAAGAGCGAGATGGTCGCGCGCATGCTGGCGGCGAAGCATCAGATTCGCCATGAAGTGCTCAACGCAAAGCAACACGAGCGTGAAGCTGAAATCGTGCTCGGTGCAGGCAATCTTGCGGGCGTGATGATCGCCACCAATATGGCCGGCCGCGGCACCGACATCAAGTTGCGCGCGTTTACGCGAGACGAATTGCTTGAGCATTGGAAGCGCCGCAATCTCGCGCCGAACCAAGCGCGCACCAGCATGCCTGATGACGAGATCATCGCGCTGTGCTATCGCCACATCGCCGAGCGCGCGTATGGCAAAGACATGCTTGAGGGCAAAGATGCGAGTCAAATTCGTTTGATGCTCTTGCGCAATTGGGCTGTCGAGCGTGCGAAGTTTTCCGACAAGAAGGTGGCGAACATGACCGTCGACGCGCTGGTTGATGCGCTCGACGCGGCGGGTCTTCCTCCGCTACACCGACTGCAGATGTGGAAAAACGTCGAGGAAATGGGCGGTCTTCACATCGTGGGCACCGAGCGCCACGAGAGCCGACGCATCGACAATCAGTTGCGCGGTCGCGCAGGTCGACAAGGCGACAACGGATCAAGTCGCTTCTTTCTGTCGATGGACGACGAACTCATGAAGTTGTTCGCGGGCAAAGCGATGCTCAAAGTGCTCAGCACCTTGGGGATGAAGGAAGGCGACGACCTCGAAGACTCGATGCTCACGCGCTCGATTGAGAAGGCGCAGCGAAAGGTCGAAGAGCGCAACTTCCAGCAGCGCAAGAACATTCTCGAGTACGACGAACCAATGGAGCACCAACGGCGCGGCTTCTATGGCATGCGCCAACCGATTGTCCAAGGTCGTGGCGTGAAGAACATCACGCTTCGCTACATCGAAGAAGCGATCGATAAAGCGGCCGATGATTACCTCGGCAAGATGCATGTCCCCAACACGATTGCGGAGTGGGTACGCGAAAATTGCGGCGTTGCAATTGAAGGCGATCGATTCCTCAAGAAGGATCGCGAAGAAATCGAGAAGGCGATTCGCATTGATGCTTCGGAAGAAGCGCAAGAAGCGATTCGCGCGACGGCGGGCGAGTGTTTGCCTGTTGAACTTGAACCAGAAGAGTGGGACGCGGAAGGATTCGCCAACTGGGCGCATGCGAATTACGGCGCGACTATTACGGCAGAGCAAGTTCGCGCGGGTGATCGTCGAGAAGCGATTCGTGCTGTGCAAGATGTTGCGATCAAGAAGTTTGCTGATGTCGATCTCTCGCCAATCGGACAGTTCCTCGTGGCAGACTTTGGCGCAACTCAATTGGCGCATTGGGCCAATCGAAAGTTTGGCATGACGCTCGAAGATTCGCTGTTCGCAGGAGCCCTGCTTCCTGGCGAGGCCGCAGAGAAATTGGTGGACAAAGCGCGCGAGGCGTATCACGATCGCGAGATCGGTTACCCAATTGATTTCGCGATCGAAGCAACCAACGCGGGGATGGCGAACAGTGCGGAGACTGCAATCGCGCAGTTCTGCGGGTTTGCAAACTCGCGCTACGGCCTTGATTGGAATCCGCAGGCGTTGCCGTCAAGTGATCCGAAAGAACTTCGCAGTTTGCTGGCAGCGCGGGCGCGTTCGCTTGGAGATGCGGACTTCACGCGCCGAGCGAATGAGTGTCTAGCACGCGGGCGAGATGCTGATTCGATTGCTCAGTGGTTCCTCGATTAAGCGGTCGTGAGGCTGACTGAAGCAGAGCGTGATCACGCGAGCAGCAATCCCGAGGAGTTTGTGCAGGAGAAGGTGCGTGATTTGGTCCGACTCGAACTCACCCAGTTTGAGCGCTATGTGCTCATTCAGATCCTCGATACTGCATGGAAGGAGAACCTCCACTCGATGGATCAGATCCGTGATTCGATTAGTTTCCGTGCGTTTAGCCAGAAGGATCCGCGGATTGAGTTCAAGCGCGAGAGCGCGCGCGTGTTCAAGGAAATGCAGGACACAATTCGCGATCGCGTGGTCGACATCGCCTTCCGCGGACGACTGAGTCCACAGGTTCCTCGGCAGGCTCCACGGCCGCAGATGCCTGCCGCTGGCGCGCCTGCGGGGATCGGTTCGGACAGCAACGCGATCACGAATGCACCTCCGCAAGAAGTAGCGGTCCCCGTCGCGGCGCAACGCGCATTGGCAGCCGAAAATCCAGTGGATCCGGCGAGCATTGCGGTGGTTGGTCGCAACGAACCGTGTCCGTGCGGAAGTGGTGTGAAGTACCGCTTATGCCACGGAAAGAAGCCTGACCAAGTGGCGTGAGCGACGGCAGTTCGTGCGGACACATCGCGCGATTGGGCAGACAACTCTTTGACTCATTGCAGCGGCCTCGTCAATCGACGAGGCCGCTGTCGTAGTAAGCGTTGCGCACGTTGCATCTTGTATGCATCGACTTGACGGCACGAAAGTTTTCGTTAGCATCGTTACTTCGCCTCGTTAGCTCAGTTGGCAGAGCAGCTGACTCTTAATCAGCGGGTCGTAGGTTCAACCCCTACACGGGGCATTTCGGTTCTCTCCCGCGCGCGACGACAGATGAAAAAGCACTGTTTCGCGCGCGGGAAGATCGAAGTTGTTCAGGCCCAACAACAATCCACACAATTCACACTGACCGCGCTCCCAATACATCCGCACACGCGCTGAGTGCATGACCACCGATCCCACGCAACACCATTCACTCGTTCGCGCCGTGCACGCTGCACGCGATGCGCTTGAACGCCAGCGAGTTCATTACTTTGGCGCCGTCATTTCGCATGACCTCAACAATGCACTCTTCGCGTTAGTGGGTCGACTGCAAATTGTGCGACGGAAGATCACCGACCCGCTGCTCGCACAGACGCTCGATCAAGTGCTTGAAACAGCGCACCACATCGAAGCGCAGATTTCGACGCTTTATGCGGCATGTCCAAGGGACCCGAGCGCAGAGTCGACGAGCGTTGCACGCAAGAGCATCGCAGCAGCGATCCACGCTGCAGCGGCAACGCTTCCGATGACGCTGGCGAATGTTGAAACGGCGATCAACGAAATTCCTGCCGATGCGATGTTCAGCATTGACGAGCGCGCTGTTGCGAGTGCGATTGCGCAACTTCTGTCGATGCATCGCGAGCGCAACGCGAAGATGGTGGCAGTTGCATGCGCGTGCGTTGGCACGATCGATGCGCCGCGAATTGAACTGTCGTTTACGGATCATGCAGGCGCGTGGACGCATGATCTGCGCGCGCCGTCGTTGCTCGACGGATCCTTCGATCTTGCGACGCTTTCACTGGGCACGGCACATCGTGCGGTGCGTGACGATGGCGGAATCGTTGAGCTCACGCGAACTGATGATGGAGTGCGCAGCGGCGTGAGCTTCGCGATTAGGCGTGGGATTGTGCTGCAGCAAGAGAGTGATGCGGAGAGTGATAGGGAAAGTGATAGAGTCGCGCCGCGACGAGTGCTCATTGCGGATGACGATGTCGCAGTACGAGCCGTGCTCGTTGCTGCGTTAGAAGCAGTTGGCGATGATGTGGACACCACGGATG
>QWPU01000051.1:0-2945 GCA_003671065.1 Planctomycetota bacterium
TCGCTGAGTGGTGTCGAACGAATTCGCGTCCAGCGTTTGTCGACATGAAGTGCTATCGCTACAAGGGTCACTCGATGTCGGATCCGCGCAAGTATCGAACGCGCGAAGAGGAAGAGCGCCACGAGTCGAATGATCCGATTGGAAAGTATGAGCGCGTGTTGCTCGATCACGGTGTCATCACTGAAGAGACGATCAAAGAGATCATGAAGTCCACGCGCGACGAAGTGCGCGACGCGATGACCTTCGCCAACGAATCACCTGAACCAGATATGAGCGAGCTCTACACCGATGTCTTTGTCGAGCCGTGGGGACGCTTCACAGGATCAAGCCTTCCTGAGTTCATGGGAGGCGCCGAAAACGCCTGCCGCTTCCATTCGACGGATGGAAAGGAAGGCCTGGTATGAGCGCGACGATGTCCAATGCGCACACGCGCGTGCCGAAAAACCCACTGTTTCGTGAGCCTTCACTCCTCGGCGGCGCGCCGCGCGAGATTGAGTTTCGCGATGCGATTCGTGAAGCGATGAGCGAAGAAATGCGCCGCGATAAGCGCGTGTTTCTGCTCGGCGAAGAAGTCGCGCAATACGACGGCGCCTACAAAGTGTCGAAGGGAATGCTTGCTGAGTTTGGCGAGCGACGCATCATCGACACGCCGATTTCAGAATCTGGTTTCGCTGGCATGGCCATCGGCGCGGCCGCGATGGGACTTCGACCAATCGTCGAGTTCATGTCGTGGTCGTTCTCGCTGGTGGCTGCCGATCCAATTCTTAACAACGCACCGAAGATGCTCTACATGAGCGGCGGCCAACTCGGTTGCCCCATCGTATTTCGCGGCAACGATGGCGCGGGCGGTCAACTCGGGTCAACGCACTCGTGGGCAGTCGAAGGACTCTTCTCGAATGTTCCTGGCGTGAAGATCGTGATTCCATCGTGCCCAGCCGATGCGAAGGGGTTGCTCAAGACTGCAATTCGTGATGACGATCCTGTGTTCTTCCTTGAGAGCGAACGACTCTTGAGTGTGAAGGGTCATGTGCCGGAAGCGGAATATCTCATTCCATTCGGTCACGCGATTGTGCGTCGCACTGGCACGCATTGCACACTTGCGTCGTGGGGTCGACCTGTGATCTTCTGCATGGAAGCCGCGGAGATTCTCGCGAAAGAAGGCATTGATTGCGAAGTCATCGACTTGCGCACGGTGCGTCCGCTTGACTTGCCGACTGTGGTTGAGAGCGTGCGCAAGACCAACTGCGCGGTCGTGGTTGATCAGTCGTGGAGTTTCGCCTCGCCGGGTTCTGAACTCGCGTCGCAGATTCATAAGGCGTGCTTCGATGACCTCGACAACTTTGTGCATCGCGTGCATGCCGATGATGTGCCGACGCCGTATTCGAGCAAGCTTGAGCAAGAGTATCTGCCCAATGTGCGCAAGATTTGCGAAGCGGTTCGCTCGGCGACCTATCGCGCGTAAGAGTGATGCGCCGTCGTCTGAACAAGACCGTGAATAAAACCGTGAACCCAATCACGCTCGACAGAACTTTCTAACCATGCCAATCGAAATCACCATGCCTCGCCTGTCAGACACGATGGAAGCGGGCACTGTCATCAAGTGGAATGTCAAAGAGGGCGACGCCGTGAAGAGCGGCTCAGTGGTCGCTGACATCGAGACCGACAAGGCGACGATGGAAATGCAGTGCTTTGATGATGGACGGATGGCTGCTATTTTGGTTGAGGCCGGCAAGCAAGTAAAGGTGGGCACGCTCATCGCGCTGGTGGCGCTTGAAGGTGAAGATATTGCCAGTGTGAAGGACAGCGTGAAGGCGAATGGCGGAGCGAAGCCCGCGAGCGCGCCTGCTGCGAAATCGGCGACGGCAACTGCTGCGTCGAGCACGACTACCGCGGTCAATCAACCAGACAATCGCTACGGCATGGAAGAGTTTTCTCCTGCGAGCGAAGATGGTCCGCGTATGCGCGTGAGTCCTGTCGCGCGCCGTATTGCAGAAGAGCACGGCATTGATGTGCGCTCCGTGCGCGGCACGGGTCCTGCTGGTCGCGTGATCAAGCGCGATGTCGAGCAAGCGCTGGAGAACCGCGCGAGTGCTGGTGCGACTGCAAAGTCGTCGACCATCACTACTTCGCACGCGCTCGCAGTTTCGACGGGCGGTGTGCAGACTCCAGGTTCGCCGCTGTCGTTGTCATTGCCTGGTCGCGATGTCGCCCTCAGCGGAATGCGTCAGACGATTGCGCGTCGACTCGTCGAATCGAAGACTTCAATTCCGCACTATCAAGTGACCATGAAGTTCGACATGGATCGTTTGCTAGAGATGCGCACGACTTTCAATGGCAAGCTCGCGTCGAGTGGCGTGAAACTTTCAGTCAACGATTTCCTCATCCGCGCGTGCGCGCTTGCGATGGCGGAACATCCGTACTTCAACGCGAGTTTCGCGGGCGATCATGTGCGGATTCACGAAGTTGTGAACATCGGCATTGCGATTTCGCTGCCGGCTGAGAAGGGCGGCGGGCTCGTGGTTGGCGTCATTCGTGATGCAGATCACAAGAGTCTTCGCCAGATTTCGCTTGAAGCCAAGGCGCTCGGCGAGAAGGCGCGCACGAAGGGCTTGTCGGTGCAAGACATGTCGGATGCGACCTTCACGATTTCAAATCTCGGAATGTTTGGCGTCGAGCACTTCACGGCGATCATCAATCCTCCAAACTCCGCGATTCTTGCCTGTGGTGCAGCGGTTGCGCAGCCTGTTGTGCGTAACGGCGCGCTCGTCGTTGGCACGCAGATGCAAGCGACGCTGTCACTTGATCACCGCGTGATCGATGGCGCGATGGCTGCGCAGTATCTCGCGAGCTTGAAAGAGTTTATTGAAGAGCCTGAGACGCTGGTCGTCTGAACTTCGCTGATCACGGCGTTAACCGACGAGCACGATTTCAACAAGAGCAGGTCC
>QWPU01000051.1:2955-13038 GCA_003671065.1 Planctomycetota bacterium
GTGATGATCGTCGTCGACGCGGTCGATCACATCGGGGCGTTGCGTGAAGAGATCGACGAGATCAGGCAGCAATTGCGACTCGCGCACGATGGCGATGTGCGTGGGCGGCGTGATCCATGCATTGCGGATGCGGTCGGTGGTGCTGATGACGAGTGAACCGCTTTCACTGATCGCGCAGTCGACATCGGTGATGCCGATGGCGCAATCGAAGAGGATGTCAGCGTTGTTGTTGGTAACCGCGTCAGGCACCGCGCTCGTCACGCGTGCGGCAAGTGCGCGTTCGCGGATCGCGATGACGGTCTTGCCGCGGCTCGCCGTGAGCGTAGTGAGCGTGTCGTGGAGTTGATCATCGCGAATGCGGGTGACGCGCATGCCGACACTTTGCGCGCGCGCAGTAAACAGTTCGGCAAGATCAGTCGAATCCATCGGCACACGCCGAGCGATCTGCGCGGAATCTGGTTCGTGTGATGACGACGGTTGCGCGCGCACGGCTTCACGCACACGCGCCAGGAGCGATGCCACGGTGGTCGGTCGTTGCTGGTTCAAGACGAACCTCGCTGCGCGGAATGCTCGGTAAACCAAGCACGAAACGGTTGTTCAGTCGCGATGCCGAGATCGCGCGAACTCGTCCAACCTGCGGCGGGCCCTGGTGCTTTGCGAATCCACGCGATGCCGCCGTCATGCGTGCCCAACATGCGCGCGTGCATGCGCGCCGCGCGCATCGCCATGCGAAACAACATCGGTCGTTGCGCAAGTGTGCGCCAAAGCGCAAGTGCGCGCGACTCGGAAGTTGGTGAGAGCGAACGATCGCGCAATTCCGCACGCGCGTGCAGCAGAAACTTCGGAATGTCGATCTTGACTGGACACGCTTCCAAACACGCGCCGCAGAGCGAACTCGCACGCGGCAAATCTGGATAGTTCGCGAGACCTTCTTCGCGCGGGGAACCGCGATTGAGTTCAGGCGTGAGCACTGCGCCGATCGGACCCGAGTAAACCGAGCCATAGGTGTGACCGCCGACTTTGCGATAGACAGGGCACGCGTTGAGGCACGCGCCGCAGCGAATGCAGCGGAGCAGTTCGCGCTTCTCGCTAGCGAGAATCCCCGTCCGACCCGCGTCGACCAGAATGATGTGCACTTCTTTCGGCCCAGATGCGTCAGTGCTGCGCCGCGGACCTTTCACAAACGATGTGTACACCGTGAGCGGTTGCCCCGTGCCGCTGCGTGCGAGCAGTTTCAGAAACGGCGCCAAGTCTCGCGCGCCACGCAGCAATTTCTCGATACCGACAAACACGATGTGCACAGGTGGTCCGCCCACACTGAGATCAAAGTTGCCTTCGTTAGTGCAGATGACCGCAGTGCCTTCATCGGCAAGCAAGAAATTCGCGCCTGAAATCCCGAGATCCGCGCGTCGATAAAGCTCGCGCATATGTTCGCGCGCAATCATCGTGAGTTCAGTGGGATCTTCCGTATAGCGCGAGCCAAGCACGCGCACGAACGAACGCGCCGCACTCGCGCGATCCTTGTGAATCATCGGCGTGACGATGTGCGACGGCGCATCGTTGTCGATCTGAAGGATGAACTCGCCCAGATCGGTCTCGACCGTTTCAATGCCCGCCTTCGTGAACACATCAACAAGCCCGATTTCTTCGGTGAGCATCGACTTGCTCTTCACGCATGTCTTCGCGCCGTGACGCGCGGCGATGTCGAGTGCGATGCCACACGCTTCACGCGCATCCGTCGCCGCATGAATGATCGAGCCCGTCGCTTGCGCGCGTTCGATGAAACGCTCGAGCAACTCATCGAGATGATCAAGCGCATGTTGCTTGGTGTTGGCAGCAAGATCACGAAGCGCGTCGTAGCCATCGTGACCGAAGTCGTCGCCGAACACATTCTTGCGTTGCTCGTCCTTCAAATGCGTGGCACGTCCAACAAACTGCTGCAGATGCATGTCCGCAATCGCCGCGCGCGCGCGAGGCATCATGTCGTAGGGGAGATTCGGCGCGATGAGTTCGTTCACGGGAAATCCTCGCGCGCGAGCACACCAAGTCGTTCGGCAAGCGCCTCTGCTGGAGAGATCACACGCAGCGTTACGCCTTCGCGATGCGCAAGGCCAGCAAGATGCGCCGCGCAACCCGTGTCGCTCGCAACAAGTGTTGAACACTCAGTTGATGCAACATGCGCAAGTTTCTCAAGCCCAAGCGCGGTTGATACTTCAGCAAACTGCGTACTAAACATGCCGCCAAAGCCGCAACACTGTGTCATGTCAGGAAGCTCGCGCATGTTGCAACCACTCGCTGCAAGAAATGGCGCAGTGCTCCCGTGGCGATGAATCCCACGCAAGTGGCACGCGTCGTGGCAAGTGAACGCAGGCATCACTGCAGCGCCGCCGCGCGCCGCAAGCGCAGTCGGATCCACATGGAGTTTCACCTGGAGAAACTCAACGAATTCAAAGGTCTTTGCAGCCAACGCGCTCGCCGCCGCACGATCAGGGTCAGTCGGTTCAAAGAGATCCACAAACCGCTCGCGCACAATCGAGCAACACGAACCACTCGGCGTGACCACCGCATCAAACTCCGCGAAAATCGCAATCATCCGCCGCGCAAGTTCGCGCGCCTGCAACGGCAACCCATTCGACAACAACGGCTGCCCACAACAGGTCTGCGCAGTTGGCACTTCAACGCTCACCCCGCAGTGTTCCAACACCAACACGCACGCCTTGAGCGTGCGCGGTGCCAGTGCTTCTGCAAGACAAGTAGTGAACAACGCGACGCGCATCGCAGCACCATAACAGGGTCCGATCAACTGCCTGAAACAAGACGCAGCACCCAGTGCGACATGAGTGGCGCGCACATCGACACGACGGCCGCTCCCGCGCAGCCGACGACGACAAGAAGTACTGCCTCTGTCGTAACAAACATCACCACGCGCCCTCGTGACGCGCCGAGGCGTTGCATGAGGGCGAGTTCGTCGGCGCGCAGACGCATTGAGAGCATGAAGGCGCTTGCGACGACGAGGGCGACGAGTGTGGCTGTGGCATACGCAATGGTGGCGAGCACGCGGGCGACGCCGAAAATTCGGTTGAGGACGCGATCGGCGTAGAGGTCGGGGCGGATGAGTTGGAATTGTTCGTCGGCTCCGTTGAAGCGGCCGATGAGGAGTGCGCGGGACTTCGCGTCGGCAGGAAACACCAACGCGCCATCAAGTGGAAAGTCGCTTGTTGCGCCGTGAAAGTGGAAGTTTGGCGCGAGGTCACTTTGCTGCGTGCGCTCGATGGGGAGCGCTTCACCTGCGATGGTGGTGGAAGTGTCGGCGTCCTTCGTGGCGCCGATGACGGCTCCTGCAGTGGTTGAAGTTGCAGGATCTTCATGACGATGTCCGAGGCCGCGAATCGACCACATGGTGCGAAGGTCGGTGAAGATGGCGTTGTCGTCGGGACTGTTGGTGCGCGGCAGAATCCCGCAGACGCGCAGTTCAAGCGGAAACACGCCAGCGAGATTCGCGAGGTCTGCGGGATCAGTGAAGAAGGTTGCGCCGAGTTGAAGTTCAAGTGTCGCGGCGACATCCGCGCCGAGCACACATTCGCCGATCAATGCGAACAACACGCCCTCGCGAAGAACGAGCGCGCGTTGTTCGAAGTAATCGATGCTGGTGCCGACAATGTGAGTCTTGCGCGCAGTTGCGCCTAACACGAGCGGAATGGCAGTCGCAAGATTGTCGACTTCCACGCGCGCAAGGTCACGCATCACGAGTCCTTGCGGCGGCGTTGACGCGAAGAACATCGCGCCGAACACCAGATCTGATTCGCTGCCTTTGGCGCCGAGGAGCAGCGGCGCGATGCTCGTGCGCGCGCGCATGTCAATCGACGCGCGCGCCAACATTGAGTTCAACAACAGCGGAAGGCCGAGTGACACGCCGAGGACGCAGGCGAGCAGTGCGTTGCGTTTCCATGAGTGGCGCAACGAATGAAGCGCGAGAAAGAGTGCGTGGCGAAGGATCACGCGCCGCCTCCGATGTCGATCACGCGATCGAAGCAGGGGACGATGCGTTCGTCATGCGTCGCAACAATCAACGCCGCGCCGACTGAGCGCGTCACATCAAGAAGCAGTTGCGCGATCACCATCTTGAGCGCGGGATCGAGATTGCCCGTGGGTTCGTCGGCAAGTACGAGACGCGGTTGGTTCACGAGTGCGCGCGCGATAGCGACGCGTTGGCGTTCACCATGCGACAACTCATGGATGCGACGACGCTCGGCACCGCGAAGACCAACACGCTCGAGCAATTCGTGCGCGCGAGTTGTCGCGGCTGTATTCAGTGTGAGACTCGAATGCAGACGAAATGGAAGCAGCACATTGGCGAGCACATCGAGCGACGCAACAAGTTCGAATGTCTGAAACACTTGTCCGCAGCGCGTCGCACGAAAGTTTCGCCGCGTCGCGTCGCTCGCGTGCGTCAGATCAATTCCATCAACGCTGATCGCGCCGCGCGCGGCCGTTAATTCTCCGCACAGCAATCCAAGCAGCGTGCTCTTGCCTGAGCCTGAAGGTCCGCGCACAGCGAGCGATTCGCCTTCACGCAACACGATGGGCTCTACACGCAATTCGAATCCACTCGCGCGGCGAAACTCGATCGTCGAAGTTTCAAGCATCGTCTCAAACAAAGGTGGGGAATCAGAGCGCGACGCGTGAGGCACGCAGAGCAGGGTAGCGTCAACGAGTGTGGCTCTGCGCTATCGTGCGCGGATGAGTATCACGAGAGCATCTGCGTTGGTGTTGGGTTGGCTGCTCCTGGGCGGCTGCAATGATGTTGAACAACCTGCCGTCGCGCCAACGCCTCTGAAGCCGCTTGTTTTTGCTTCGAATCCGCCCCTTGCTTCATTCGTGCGAGTGCTAGCCGAGGACGCGATCGAGCTCACGACTCCGTGGAAGAGCGTCGACGGCGACCCTGCGTATTGGAAGCCGACCGTCGCCGACATTCGCGCGATCCAAGCGTGCGATCTTGTCGTGCTCAATGGCGCGGGCTATGAACCGTGGAGCGAGCAAGCGGCGCTTTCGCACTCGCGCACGATTGACACGACGGCTGCTCTCAGCGCGCAACTTATCCACGAAAAATCCGAGACGCACACGCATGGTCCAGTTGGTGCGCATGCACATGCACCGACCGCGTTCACGACATGGCTTTCGCCCGAACTCGCGTCGATGCAAGCGACGGTAATCGCCGAGCGACTTACGCAACTTCTTCCCGAGCGCGCGTCGGAGATTCGCCAGCAGTTGGCGCTGCTGCACGCCGCGTTGCACGAAAGCGAAGTGCAGTTGAGAGCGATCGCAGAGCGGCAGCCCCGCTGGCTTGCATCGCATCCTGTGTATCAATACCTCGCGCAAGGTTCGGGTCTCGTCATCGACAGCGTGCATTGGGAGCCGAACGAAATGCCTTCCGACGAGCAGTGGGCGGCGTTGCGCGCATTGCAATCTGCGAAGGGTGACGCCACTCGCATGATGTTGTGGGAAGGCGAGCCAGACGCCGCAATCCGCGCGAAACTCACGGGACTTGGGATTGTGATCGTGGTCTTTCCGCCGCTGGGTTCGTCAGACAACAGCGCGGAGTTTGCGCAAAGTTTCGTTGCATCGCTGCAAGAGATGCGCCAAGCGTGTGACGAACTCGACCGAGCTCGTTGATACAGTGCGCAGATGATTCGCTCATGTATTGCCGTTGTTCTCGTGTGTTGCTGCAGCATGCTTGCACACGCACAGGACACCTCGAAGACCGCTCCTGCAAAGAAGGAAGTCCGTGCTGCGGGCATTTGGTACGGCACGCCCGACGCGCCGAAAAAGGCTGCGGGCGCGCTTCGTCTTGCCGCTTACAACGTTGAGAATCTGTTTGATGCCGTCGACGATCCCAATCTCTCGGGAGAGTTCGACGACATCAAAGAGACGACTTCGAAGCCGCGCCTCGAAGGGATCGCAAAGATGATTCGTGCATTGAACGCCGATGTGCTTTGCCTCGAAGAAGTCGAGTCGAAGGAGTGTCTGGTGTGGTTTCGCGACACCTATCTCAAAGGCATGGGATATGACCATGTGGCGAGCATGGATGCGTCGTACTACCGAGGCGTCGAACAGAGCGTGCTCTCGCGCATTCCGATTGTGAGTGTTTCGAATTGCACGGGCACGGACGCAACAATCAGCGATATGGAAGTGCGCCGCAGTGACGCCGCGGCAACTGCGCTGGCTGGCGCGTGGTCGCCGCCGCAGAAGCCGCTGCCTGAACGATTCCAGCGCTCGCCACTTCGCGTGGATCTCAAGACCAAGGATGGATACGAACTCACCGTGTTCGTCGTGCATTTCAAAGCGGGCGGTGTTGCGTTCGCGCATCAACGCGAGCTTGAGGCACTGCAAACGGAGCAGTTTGTTGCGGACATGCTGCTCACGAACGCAGACGCGAATGTCGCGGTGCTCGGCGATTTCAATGGAACGCCCAATGACATGTGCATCAAAGCACTTCGTATGAGCGATCGAGGATTGGTGAGCGCCTACGACTGGCGCTTCGATCCGAAAGCGCAACGCGATGTCTACACCACGCACGCAAGTAGTCGCGTACTTGACTACATCATCATGACGCCTGGCCTCGCAGCCGATTGCATCGACAAGTCATTCTTCGTGCTTGGAACGCTGCACGCGCCTAGTGATTGGGACTTCAACAAGGCTGACACGATTCCACCACCAGCTGGTTACGCGAGCGATCACTGTCCGATTGCGATTGATCTGCTGACGGCGATCGACAAACCTGCGTCGTCATTCAAGCGCACTGAACCATTGCCAGCAGCATCGACGCGTGCAGTGAGTGCGCCAGAGGGACCGCGCGGGCTTCGATTGCTTGATGGGGTCAAAGCCACGGATGCGGACATTGCGCTTGCAACGAAACTGGTGAACGCGGGATGGAACTACACCATGCCGAAGCCCAAGAGTAAGACTGCTGCGTGGGACAATCCCAACAAGCAAAGCACTTGGTTTCCAGGATATTGGGAGAACGCCAGCACGAAGGCGACGAGCGTCGCGCAACCAGTTGAGTCGGATGGAGTCAAAGGGTCTTTCGTGGGTGATGGTGCGCCAGCTCCGAAATGGATTGCAGGCGGACCGCCAAACGCACCGACGATTGTTGAGTGGCTGTGCTCAACGAGTGATGGCATCGAGCCGAAGTGATGAACTCATGCTGGTCACTCCAGGCTGGTCACGCCAGGCTTCTCACTCCTGCCCAAGTAATCGCATCACTTCAGTCACATCTTTATCACCGCGACCGCTCACATTGATCACGAGAATTTGCTCGCGCTTCATCGCACGCGCAGCTTCAATCGCGCCGTGAATCGCGTGTGATGTTTCAAGCGCAGGGATGATGCCTTCGAGTCGCGAGAACAACTGAAACGCATCGAGCGCCTGCGTGTCGGTCGCAGAAACATACTCAACGCGCTTCGAGTCTTTCCACCAACTGTGTTCAGGTCCAACACCTGGATAGTCAAGACCTGCGCTGCACGAATGCACATCAGCAGTTTGACCAAACGCATCTTGCAAGACATAACTCATCGAGCCATGCAGCACGCCTGGAGTTCCAAGCGTGAGCGGCGCAGCGTGATCGCCAGGTGTAGCGCCACGGCCACCAGCTTCGACGCCGATCAGACGCACACTTGGATCAGCGACGAAGGGATGAAAGATTCCCGCAGCATTCGAGCCACCACCAACACACGCGACAACCGCATCAGGCAAACGCGCGAGTTTCTCGAGGCATTGCGCGCGGCATTCGCGGCCAATCACGCTTTGAAAGTCGCGCACCATCATTGGAAACGGATGCGGTCCGACAACGCTGCCGATGATGTAATGGGTTTTGCCAACTGAACCCATCCAATCGCGCATCGCTTCATTCGTCGCGTCCTTGAGCGTGCGCGAACCCGAATCAACTTCGATGACGGTTGCACCAAGCAGCTGCATGCGAAACACATTCAACTTCTGTCGGCGCACATCT
The DNA here is from genome assembly GCA_003671065.1 of Planctomycetota bacterium. Lineage (GTDB taxonomy): Bacteria > Planctomycetota > Phycisphaerae > Phycisphaerales > SM1A02 > QWPT01. Next base: position 10,964 of record QWPU01000051.1, read on the forward strand.
TCGCTGCCCATATAGACGCAACATTCAAGACCGAAACGCGCGCATGCGGTTGCGGTCGCAACACCATGCTGCCCCGCGCCAGTTTCAGCAATGATGCGGGTCTTCCCCATGCGCATAGCGAGCAACGCTTGACCGAGTGCGTTGTTTATCTTGTGCGCGCCAGTGTGCGCGAGATCTTCACGCTTGAGCCAAATCTCAGCGCCTTGTGCATGCGTCGACAAACGCGGCGCTGGCGTGAGTTGCGTGGGGCGACCGACAAATTCGCGCAACAGTTGATCGACTTCGCTTAGGAATTTTGGATCGGCTCGCGCGGCGCGATACGCACTGTCAAGTTCCTCAAGCGCAGTCAGCAGCGTCTCTGGAACATAGCGTCCACCGAACGCGCCGAAGCGGCCCGCAGCATCTGGCATGCGTGTGAAATCAATTGTGGTCATGGTTGAGTCGTTGCAGAGTCACGGTGAATGAGCGAGAGCACTGGTCCACTCAGTGCGTAGATTACGAAGCCCGCTGCGAGCGCGACTTGTGGCCACCAGAAGAACAGTAGCACTGGAATCACCACGCGAAGCAAACTTCTAAATCCTCGGCGCGCACGCAAGATCTTGTTCGTGAAGTGCGAGTAGCGAATGTTCGAGACCATCGCAAACGCCACGATAACGGTGACGAGTGGAATGCCGAGCGCCGCCGTGCGCGCAAACGCAAGCGAGTCCTCTTCGATACCAATGTGCGTGTGCAGTAGATGCTGATGCAACAGAATCAAACTCGCGACGGTGCCGCCCGCGCCAGGCGAGGGCATGCCGCGAAAGTACAGATGATCTTCAGCCTTGGCGCTGCGCACTTCCGCGTTGAAGCGCGCAAGTCGCAGCGCTGTGCAGCACATATAGAACGCTGCGATGGCCCAGAGAATTCGGGCGTATGTACTGTCTGCTGGACCGAGAATTTGCAATCCGTCCGCGCCCGCACTCGCACCGTAGTAGTGACTAATCAAACGCAGAGTCATGAATGCTGGAGCAACTCCGAAGGTGATGACATCAGCAAGGCTGTCGAGTTGCGCGCCCATGTTGGAGGTCGAACGCGTCATGCGTGCGACGGAGCCGTCAATCGCATCGAAGAACATTCCAAGAAACACCAGCGCGCCTGCAACGGTGAGTGTCGACCAACCCACCGCGGTGTTCGTGATGGGCTTTGCGGCGTAGTGAATCGCGGCGAATCCACAGATGGCGTTTCCGAGCGTGAGCAATGTGGGAAGCACGCTGGCGGCGCGGCGACGACGATGCTGTCGCGCGTGCGTGGTGGTCGTGTCGATGTGGTCGTGATCGGTGGGAAGATTCATGGTGAAGGCGCGGGAAGTCGCTGCGATGCTTGCGGCAAGATATCCGCGAAGGAGGGTTCGATCACGAGTACTAGCGCGCGCTCTGCAAATGGTGCACCGTGTAAGAGCAGACTCGCGCGCGACGGTGGGGGAAGCGCGACGGGACCGTCGTCAGCGTCTGCCGCGGCGAGAACCAGCGGTGTTTCAAGCACAATGAGCGATTCGTCGGAAGCCAGTTCAAGCGTCATGCGGCCGTCAATGAGCTCGCGCGTTCGCTCGCGGACTTCAGAGGGATCGATGGTGACTGAGGTCAGTCGCAGCGCGGTCTCGCCAAGCAGCAGCTCGATGCGTGCACACGCGCCTTCAACGGTTGGGAAGCACCACCCGCGAACTGCGAGGCGCAGACGCGTTTCGTCGCTGAGTTCAGGACGACCGCCAGTCATCACGGCGGTGCCTTGGCTCAGCGCGACAGTGGCAAGATCGGAAAACGCGTTGGTCTGCCCGAGTGTTGTGCGTCGGGCGGCGAGGCTTGATCCGAGTTCATGCACGACATCTTTGAGTTGCACGGTCTTGACGCGCAGGAGAGTGATGCCGTTACTTGCGAGCGGGCTCTCTACGCGCGTGGCGAGTTTCAATTCGATGAGGCGCGCGATGCCATCGCGGCGAGTCGCAGGATCGAGAGGGACATACCAACGAACCAGTTGAAGTCCTGTTGGTGCGATGGCGGTGTTCGTACGCGGCGGCGGTGGAGCGCGGGTGAGTGGAG
>QWPU01000052.1 GCA_003671065.1 Planctomycetota bacterium
GTCGCGCGACGAAAGAGACCGATGCCGCTCGTGCGCTACACGGCGAAATTGCGGGCATCGCAACTGATGAGGCGGATGTCGGTGCGCTCGTCGATGCGCTGGCCGCGCTTGCGCCGATGCAACGCGTGAGTCTCGAATCAAGTCGCAGTCGCGAGTTTCTCGGTCGCAGCGCGCGAGAGTTCCGTGTGACTTTTACGGTCGATCTTGATCGCCGCTGGAAACTCCCCGTATTGAACGCCGTCACGACGGTCTCTGGAGCGCAACCATGAATCGTCCTTCCAATGCAGCACTTGCTGCCTGCACTTGTGCGTTCATGTCATTGTCGGCAATCACTGGATTTATCGCTATTCCTGCATGGAATCGCTCAGTCGAGCGCGCGAGTGAATCGGGACGCCTGCTTGCTCGCGCCAGTCAACTTGAGATGCTCACACGCGAACGCGATGCCATTCGATCATCTGTCAATGCGGCTCGCGCCAGTGCCAACGCCGTGCTGCGCAGCATTCCACTGCACGCCGATCAAGGCTCGCTCATGCGAATGCTCGCGGTCAGTGCTGGAAATGATGTTGGCACACAAACGATTCTGGCTGGCGATGCCGTTCCCGCCACGCCGCGAGAGAGCGGATATCACGCCATTCCTGTCACTGTCGAAATGCATGCTTCGTTTGCGCGTGTGATGGAAATCCTTGCGCGCGCCGAAAGCGATCGACGACTGGTGCGCCCGATTCGAATTGAGATCACGCGATCAGCTGATCCCTCGACACAAAGTAAGAATGCGAAGGACGCCGACAAGGGCTTCGTGGAAGCACGCATCGAACTTGATGCGGTGTATGGAAATGCAAGCGCCGCGCCTGAGGAGGAGCAATGAAAACCGAACGAAACACTGGCAATCCGAGCACTTTGAAGAGCAGACCACGCGCGACTAACTGGTTTCAGAGCCGTCGCACCGCGATCCTGTTCCTTTCGCTCGTCTCCATGGTCGCGATCGTCAAGTTGCCTGGACTTCTCTTGTGGGCGCGCATTCGCATTCTCACAAGCTTGCCTAAGACCGCGATCGCAGACGATCCATCGCAGCCTGTGGCGTCTCTCGAACCAGCGGTGGAACTCGACACTGGCCTTCTGCAGAGTGCGCCTGTAATTGAAGGTGTTCGCACCGATCCATTTCAAATCGATCGCGACATCTTTCCAGATCCAATCGCAGTGCCGAGCACGATGCAGACGAAGCCGTTTGACACAGCAGTAGTGGCATCGCCGATCGCGCTGCCATCTGCAGAAGAACTCCATCGAATTGCGATGGATGCGGCGCAACGGGATGCGGATGGCTTTCGTTTGCAATCCGCAGGGCGTGGTTTTTCGCTTGCGGTGATTGACGGCCGAACCCATCGAATCGGCGAGTGGATACATGGATCCAACGGGATTGCCTTTAAGCTGGCCGAGATCCTTGATGGATCCGCAGTGCTTCAGAGCGAAATCGTCGCGGTGGATGGCACGACTCAAGTTGAGCGTTTCGAGATCCGCTTGCGCGGGTATTCACCGCGAAGAGAGCCCGCGCCGAAGTGACATCACGCAAGGCGTGCTGCGTGAGTGCATTCAAACATCGCGTCGAAAATCGCATGGAACCCTTCGCGGAACACGCGTCGTTGATGGCGATGCTCTTTCGCCGCGTTTTGACGCGCGTCCGTGAATAGGGTTTGTGTGGGCAACTGCTGCTGCGCGTTATTCCTACACACCATTCAAGTGAACCTATCGATCACGAACTCAGCGTGTCGGAGACAAGCGCGAGCTGTAGTCGGTCGATACAGAGCCTCGCGAGGCGATCGATCGTTCTTGACAGCAGGGAAGACACACAGTGATTCGCTCAATGCGCACAAACGCAGGGAACTCAATGACGAAACTTCACAGCACAGCACAGGCAGCACACTCGTTGCGTTGCATCGCGGCTCTCTCACATCGCGCCACATTCATCGCCACGCTTGCCGCGGCGAGTGTTGTCTTCGCGCAGAGCACTACAGCACCAGCAGTCGCGCCGCCGATCGCGCAAGTCACGCCCACTGACGGTCAGGATGTTGGCGAGACATTCACAGTGCAATTCCAAGACACCGACATCCTGCAAGCATTGCAGATGTTGTCGATGCAAGGACGCCGCAACATCATCGCCTCCAAGGGCGTGAGCGGCACGCTCAGTGCAAACCTCTTTGATGTGACGCTCGCGGAAGCGCTCGATGTGTTGCTGCGCGCCAACGATTTCCGCATGGAAGAGTCAGGCAACTTCATCTACATCTTCACGCGCGAAGAGTGGGACGCTCTCGTGCAAACGCGCATGAAGAAGGTGAGCCGCAACTTCCCGCTTGAGCATCTCAACGCCAAGGACGCCAGCGAATTCATCACGCCGATTCTCTCTGAAGCAGGCAAGGTGTCGTTTGTGGGTGATGTCGAAAAGGGCTTTCAACCAAGCTCTAGCGACGGCGGCACTGACAGTTGGGCGTTTCAAGGAATGTTGGTGGTGAGCGACTTTCCTGAAAATCTTGCGGCAGTCGAGAAATTGCTCAAGGAAATCGATGCACCGCCCGCGCAAGTTATCGTGGAATCCACCATCGTCTCGTCGAAGATCGACCAGAAGGACGGATTCGGCGTTGATGTCTCGATCATCGGAAACCTCGACTTCGCGAGCCTCACAGATCCACTCTCGGGTGCAAATGATCTCTTCGGTGGCGTGGTTGACAAGGGTGCGAACACTGCGAGTGCAGTGAATACGGCCGTTGCGGGCTGGGATCGCAATTCGACTTTGCGCGCAGGCATCGTGAGCGATGATGTTGCTGTCTTCTTGCGCATGCTCGATGAAGTGACCGACACTACGGTGCTCGCACGCCCGCGCGTCATGGCACTCAATCGCCAGCGCGCGCAAATCCTGATCGGTCGCCGCGTCGGCTACTTGACCTCGACGACTACGCAAACATCAACCACGCAAACGGTTGAGTTCCTCGACTCAGGTATCAAGTTGATCTTCCGTCCGTTTATCTCAGCCGATGGCTCGATTCGCATGGAATTGGCGCCAAGTTTGACTGACGCGAAGATCGTGACCGCAGCTGGTCCCGGCGGCGTCGAACAGTCTGTCCCCAATGAAGACACCAGTGAGGTTGTCACGAATGTCCGCGTGAAAAGCGGTCAAACGCTGGTGCTTGGTGGACTTTTCAAGGAAGACACCAAGATTGAGCGTCGACAAGTGCCTGGGCTTGGTGACGTGCCCATCATTGGCAACGCGTTCAAAGGTTACGACGACGAATTCAAGCGCGAAGAAATCATCTTCCTTGTGACGCCGACAATTGTGAAAGATGATATTGCGAAGGTGTGGTCCGATGAAGCGGAGCAATTCGCCTCAGCGGTGCGTATCGGTTCTCGCGAGGGTCTACTGCCGTGGTCGCGTGAGACGCTCACGACTGCGCAGAATCAGCAAGCGCTTGATGCGCTCAGCAAAGGCGACACCGAGCTCGCGCTCTTTCACACCGACAATTCATTGCGCCTCTCGCACAATCAGCCCGAGATGGTTCGCATGCGTGAGGAATTGCGTAATGGCGCAACGGCAGCAAACGCCGATTACCAGCGCAGCATGCTGCAACGGATGATCGAGGACCAATTGCCGACGGATCCTGAGGGTGAAGCGCCAGCAGTGGCGCCGGAAGCAGTGGCACCAGAAGCCGCACCTGAAGCAGTGGCACCGGCCGTCGCGGCACCAGTGGCAGCGGCAACGCCAGTGGAAGCAGAGGCTTCCACGATCACACCGACTGCAAACACCGGGCTCGCGCTTGCAGTGAGCTCGCAAATGTCAGCGGTCGCAAACAACGCGCTGACGCTCTCGGCAGCGACGACGCCTTCAATGGAGTTCTCGGCCGCTCCTCGCACCAGCAATACCGACGCATGGTTTGCGTGGAACACACAAGCGTTTATCGCGAGTGCGTTCGAGAACGCGAGCGAGCACTTCGCAGCAGTTTCCGAGACCGATGCTGATTAACAGCTGCAAAACGGCCGATGCAATTATGTTCGAACGCCGCGCCTCTCAAGGGCGCGGCTTCGTTCTGTTCTGTTCGTCGAGTCCACTTTGAGCGTTGCGTGCTGACGCACTCGCTCTAAACCTCAAAGGTATTCCTATGCAGATTCCTCGCGCATTCGCGCAACTCACCCTCGTTGCGACTCTTGCCGCCACACTCATCGCAGTGCCTTCGTGCGCGCCGCGATCAACGGGCGTGCAGGCTCGGCTGGACGCCAACAAGCGTTACGAACTGACAACAAGCCTTGTGAGTTTCGATCAAGCGAAACAAGCGTTTGAGTCGGGCGAACTGGACAAGGCGCGCAAAGAATGCGAAACGGCAATCGCACGCAGTAGCACGCAAGCGAAGTATTGGTCGTTGCTCGGACGCATCGAACTCGAAGCGAAGAAACTCGAACGCGCCGTGAACGCGTTTGCGAAGTCGATCGAGTGCGACCCGACACTCGCTGAACCGTTCTATTACCGAGGCATCGTGCAGCAGCGCTGGGGTGCCTTCGCGAAGGCGACGGAGGACTACCTCAAGGCGAGCGAGCTTGCGCCTGACAAGGTGTCGTATCTGCTTGCCGCTGCGGAAATCATGATCACTGAGCGCAAGCTTGATGACGCGCGCGTGCTGCTCTTGCCCAAACTCGCGTACTTCGAGCACAACGCTGCGATCCACGAATTGCTCGGTGAGATCGCACTTATGAATGACGACTTCACTACAGCAGCCCGTAGCTATGAGCGCGCGATCATCATCGATCCTGAAGCACCGCTCGTTGCCGAGAAACTTGTCAGTGCGTATTTCAGCGCGGGCGAGTATCAGAAGTGCCTTGAGGCCGCGCGCCGTCAACGCTCGATTGCGGCGAAGGACGCGAATGGTCAGCGTGTGGTAGTTCCGAATGAAGTCTTCCGCAATGAAGGGCGATCACTTGCCATGCTTGGTCGCATGTCTGACGCTCGCGCTGTATTTGTCGAGCAATCACGAGTGTATCCAGAAGACGCTGATTGTTGGCGCGATCTCGCGACGGCCGCACTTGCGAGCAACGATGTACCGCGCGCGGCCCAAGCGAGCGAGCGCTTAGTTGCGTTGAGCGCTGATGATTCTTCGGGCTACACGCTTTGTGGCATAGTTGCGGAACGCGAGCAGAAATATGACGAAGCGGTGCGTTGGCATCGCCTTGCGGTCGCTCGTGCGCCAACGAATGTTGACACCCTCATCGCGCTCGGCGTCGCGTTGCAGTCTGCGGGTCGGCAACAAGAGAGCCTTGAAGTACTCGGGAAAGCGATCAAACTTGATCCTCAATCAGCGCTCGCACGGAAAGCCTTTGCTGGCGCTGTTGTGGAGTGAGTGAGCGCGAGTCAACTGCATGGAACAGATCGCTTCACTCAACACTCGACTTGTGCGTGCACTTCCGCGTGCAATTGTTGGCGCGTACGCGTTGCTCTTCTCTCGAACGCGCGCGCCGGTGTTGACGAACGCGAATTCGAATCAAGCCTTGACGGCGTTGACATCGCGACCGCCGCATGCAGACGATGCACTCCTTCGCGCGCGAGCCATGGAGATTCGTTCGAGTGAACGCACTGCACTGCTCGATGCGCTTGTGGACGGAGTGCTCCTCGTCGATGCCCATGGAGAAACGCGCTTTGCCAATGCAGCGGCCGTTGCAATGCTTGGCCAGCGCGCAGCCATCGCAGGAACGCGTGACGCGATTGATGCGCTGCCACTGCAAGTGAAGCGCGCGGTCGCTGCGGTTGTCGCCACACGCAGTAGTGAGCGCCGACGCATTGAGTGTGATTTGAAAGGGGATTCAGCGCTTCCTGTGGTCGTGGTCGTGTCACGCATGCAGAGCGAAAGTGCTGCGAGTAGCTGTGAAGAACTTGCCTCAGTTGTGATCCGCGACATTCGCGCCGAGCGCGAAGCGGATCGCATGAAGAGCGATTTCGTCGCGCAAGCCAACCACGAACTGCGCACGCCACTCACTTCGTTGCGAGCAACTGCTGAACTTTTCGCCGACGGAGAAATCGTGAGCGCCGAAGAGTGCGCGCAATTTGGTCAGATCATTCTTGAGCATGCGGATCGACTCGCCAACATCATCGACAACATGCTTGACATCCGTCGCATCGAAAGCGGAATGGCTCGTGCGGCGCTGGAAGAAGTGGACTTTTCGCAGCTAGTTGAATCGTGTGTGGCCGAGCAGTCCGCAGAAGCGCTGCGCAGAAACACTTCGCTCACGGTGGCGCGATCAGTGCGCACTGCCACCGCGCAGGCTGATCCCACGCTCATTCGGCAAGTCGTGCTCAACCTCATTTCGAACGCGCTCAAGTACACGCCGCAAGGCGGAGTGGTGACGCTCGAAGTCGACACCGACAACCTGGCGCGTGCAATTGTCGTGAGCGTGCGCGACAACGGCCCCGGCATTCCTGAGCAGTCGCTGCCGAGATTATTCGGCAAATTCTATCGCGTCGAGAGTTTGCAAAAGGTTGCGAAAGGTACAGGACTTGGCCTCAACCTCTGCCGAAATGTTGTCGAAGCAATGCATGGCGGCCAAATTGGGGTTGACTCTGAAGTTGGCAGCGGATCGCGATTTTGGTTCGCGATTCCGATGAGCCAAGCGGGACAACAGGCAGCATGAAACATGCAGAGCGTTCAAGGCAACCAATCGCGAGTTCTCGTAGTTGACGATGAGGCACACATCGTCATGGTTGTCGCCCTCAAACTCCGCAACGCTGGATTCGATGTTGAAACTGCTGGCGATGGCGATGAAGCTCTTGCCATCTTGCAGGGAAGCGCAACCATGAATCGCGCCATCAATCTTGTAGTCACCGATCTGCAAATGCCCATCATGAACGGCATCGAACTCGCTCGCGCGATGAATCAGGACGCGCGCTTGGCGAAGATTCCTGTGCTCATGCTCACTGCGCGCGGTCATCTTCTGCGCGACGGTGAAGCAACAGATGCAAACATTGCGCGCGTCATCCACAAACCATTCTCGCCCAAAGGTCTCTTGCTTGAGGTCGAACGATTGCTTGGTCTCGGAGGACTCGCCGCATGAGTGTGACTGCTCCTTCAAGCCGACTCGCAAGTCTTTCGCGCTCGCTCACTGAGGCGGGCGCGGTGCTCGTTCCAGTGGATGCTGGCGTCGCCCATCCATTCGAGCACAACGCTAGCGACATGATGCATGCGCTCTGCACTTCGCCGTTTGCGCGCGGTGTCATCGCTCGCGCCGTTGCGCGCCTTGCCGTTGGAAGCGAATCAGTTGTTGAACCACTCGCAGGAATGCTCGTCATTCCTGTCCACCTTCCACGTTTGCTCGTGGGCGGTCGCTTCGTGGCCGTCACTCTTCTCGCGGAAGCACTTGAAGGTGAGACGGTTGAAGTGCTCGCGAGCCGTGGGAGAATTGACGCACTGCTTGCCAAGAAGTTGTTGTCAATCTGGCGGCGCTTGATGCGGGCGCGCAACTGAGCACTGCGTGGGAAGAATTGCATCTGCTGCATTCGCTCAGCAGCCAAATGGCTGTTGGCGCGTCACCTCGTGATTTTGCGCTACGCACGCTTGCCGAAGTCCGTCAAACGCTGGGATGCCGCTGGACTGCGCTGCGTGTTGACGCAAGTGCTGCGGCACTCTTTGAAGTTGAAGTGGGGACTGTGCTTGTGAGCGGCAACGACAACGGTGTCGCGGAGAAGCTTCTCACCGATGCGGGCGTTGTTGATCGCGCGGCTGTCCTTGGAGCTGATCTTGTCGTTGCGCCATCGCGACGAGAGAACGAAGCATTTGGTCTTTTGGCTGCAGGTGAACGCACCTGTGGCGATGGTGCGATGTCGAGTTGCGAACGCTCGCTTGTCGAAACCGCGGCGGGCAATCTCGCTGTGTTTCTAGACAACGCGCGCTTGTATCGCGATCTCGATCGCATGTTCATCGGTGCGCTCAGTGCGCTTGTGAGCACTATTGACGCGAAAGATCCATACACACGCGGTCATTCGCAACGCGTTGCATTGCTCTCGCGATCAATCGCTATCGCGGCTGGTTTGAGCGCGAGTGAAGTGAAGAACATCTACATCTCTGGTCTTGTGCACGATGTCGGCAAGATCGGTGTGCCTGAACAAGTGCTGCGTAAAGTGGGCAAACTCACCGAAACTGAGTATGAGCAAGTGAAGCAGCATCCAGAAATCGGTTGGCGCATTCTTCGCGATATCCCGCAGTTCGCGGAGATTCTCGATGGCGTGCGTTTCCATCACGAGCGCTTTGACGGCGCTGGATATCCGCTGGGTCTTGCAGGTGCAGATATTCCGATTGCCGCGCGCATCATCGGCATCGCTGACACCTTTGATGCCATGAGTTCGAATCGAACCTATCGCGCAGCGCGCGGCCGACGCGAGGTGCTTGCAGAGATGTCACGCCTCGGTGGAACGCAATTCGATAGTTTGTATCTCACGCATTTCCTCTCGCTTGATCTCAGCGCTTACGACGCGATCAACCTGTGGAGCAACGAATCAACAAGTGATACAGGCGACGCATCAAACCTCGACGCGCACGATCAGGATTGCGACGAACCGCTCTCGCTCGACAGTCTTAGCCGTCGCGATTCGCGGAGGGCTGCATGAAACTTTCGTGGGAAGCACATGGACCAATCGCGCTGATCATCGCCAGTGGCGAATTCGCGCTCGAGGCAAGCGCGGATCTTCGCCGCATTGTTGGTGAGCGATTCGAGCAAGGTGCGCGCAGCATCGTGCTCGATGTCGCCAATGTCACAGTCATGGATAGCGGTGCGCTTGAATGTCTCTTGTGGCTCAACGAAGAAACCGCTCGTCTCGGCGGCGCGCTTCGTCTTGTCGCGCCGCAACACGCGCTGCGTGAAGCGCTTCGTTTGACACGTCTTGCCGATCGTTTTGATTGCGCTGACAGCGTTGAACTTGCCGCGCGGAGCATGCGGTAACGCATGAGTGCGCTTCCTCGACATCAAGCGATCGTGGATCGTCTGCCGCGGCTTCAGCTCGGTGAGATGTTGGTGGGGCGTGGGCTCATCACGCTGAAGCAACTCAGTGATGCTCTTGATCATCAGAAGCAAAAGGGTCATCGTCGACTACTCGGCGAAACGCTGGTCGAACTGGGCTTCGTCACTGATCACGATGTGATGGCTGCGGTCGCGGAAAGTTACGGCATTCCATTCGCCCGAGACATCACGCGCATTGCTGATCCGAAGATCCTCGAGATCCTTCCGCGCGAATATCTGCTCGAACATCTTGTGTTGCCACTCTATGTGGTGCGCGATGTGCTGACCGTTGCGGTTGCCGAACCTGCGAACCTGTATCTCTTCGAAGAGATTCGTCGTCGCACCAACAAGACCGTGCAGATTGTCGCGACCACCGCGTGCGAGATTCGCGCCGCGCTTGAAGCGTATGTGCCCGCTGCGAATGTGTTCGTGATCGATGAGATTGTTGGCGATGTCGACGAGCAAGCGTTCAGTGTTGTGGAACGCGAAGTGTCGGAGATCGAGGATCTTCGCGATCTCGCGGGCTACTCACCCGTTGTGAAAACAGTGAATTGGCTGCTGTGGAGCGCAGTGCATGAAGGTGCAAGCGATATTCATGTTGAGCCGGGCGACCGACGATTGCGTGTGCGCTTTCGCATTGATGGCCGCTTGTTTGAGAAGGTTGATCCGCCATGGAAGATGGCGGCTGCGATTTCAAGTCGCATCAAGATCATGGCAGGCCTCGATATTTCTGAGCGCCGTTTGCCGCAAGACGGCGACATTCATGTGATGCTCGAAGGTCGCCCCATCGACTTGCGCGTGTCGACGATGCCAGGGCGTTTTGGTGAGAAGGTTGTCATCCGCATCATCGATAGTCGCGCGTCATTGGTGTCGCTTGAGCGACTCGGCATGGGTCCACGCATACTCGCGCGTTGGCAAGAAATCATTGCGCGTCCTAACGGCATCGCGCTGGTGACTGGACCAACAGGTAGCGGTAAATCGACAACGCTTTACTCCGCGCTTGCGACGCTCAACGGTGCAGATCGCAACATTTCGACGGTGGAAGATCCGATTGAAGCAACGCTTCCTGGCGTGAATCAATTTCAAGTCAACGAGAAGGCGGGTTTCAATTTCGCGGCCGCATTGCGCGCGATGTTGCGACAAGATCCCGATGTAATCATGGTCGGCGAGATTCGCGACACTGAAACCGCGACCACTGCGGTGCAGGCTGCGCTCACGGGTCATTTGGTGTTTTCAACGCTGCATACAAACGATTCGATCAGCGCGATCACGCGATTGGTGAATGTTGGCATCGAGCCATATCTCGTCGCAGCAGTGGTGCGTGGAGTGCTCGCGCAACGCTTGGTGCGTCGCATTTGTCCGCATTGCCGCGAGAGTGTCGAACCAGAAGCGCATATTCGCGCCGAGGTTGAAGCAGTTGCAGGCGCGTGCGGATTGTTCACTCGAGGCAGTGGTTGTGCGCGCTGCCGCGCCAGTGGGTTTGCCGGGCGAGTTGGTGTCTTTGAACTTTTGGTTCCTGATGAAGTGTTCACTGCAGCAGTTGCGCGTGGTGCTTCATTGCAAGAACTTGGAACGGTCGCGCGCGCAGCAGGGCATTGCGGCATGCGCGCGGATGGCTTTGAGAAAGTCCGTGATGGACACACGACATTTGAAGAAGTGGTGCTTGCAACGGCGTCATGATCGCAGCGCGAGTAAGTGAAACACAATGGCAACCGCACTTCGCACTCAATCAAACTCCGCTCAAAGTACCGATGCGCGGTCGACATTCGTCTATCGCGCGCTTGACGCCGATGGTCGTGAGTCGTGCGGTACGCTCGTATCTTCGAGTGCCGAAGATGTCGCGAGGAAACTTCGCGCTGAAGGAAAGACGGTGCTCTCGGTTGGTCGCGATGAAGCGATCGCCTCACAAGTACGCGCGGCAACGAATCGCACAGCGCGCGCGCGCCGCAGCGATCTTGCAGCGTTGTGCCGTCATCTCGGGACAATGACCGACGCAGGTGTGCCGATTTCTGAAGCGCTTGCAACGGCCACAAGTGAAGGCGTACGCCCTGAGTTTCGCCCATTTGTTGAGGCGCTCGCCAAAGATGTGGAATCTGGTCTTCCGTTAAGCGTTGCGTTCTCGCGGCGTGGTCGCGATGTGCCCACGATCCTCATTGCACTCGCTCGAGCAGCGGAATCAACAGGTCAACTTGGAAGCATGCTCATGCGGGCGGCTGAACATTTGCAGCGAAGCGAACGCCTCATGCGTCAACTCCGCGCCGCTGCGACCTATCCGCTCTTCATGCTCGGCGCTGGAGCCGTTGTGGTCACGGCGCTCCTCATCTTCGTACTGCCGCGATTTGCCAAAATTTACAGTGATCGTGGTGCTGAACTTCCGCTGCCGACGAAAGTGCTCCTTGCTGCGAGCGATGCGATTCGCGTGCACAGCATTGCGGTCACCATCGCAGTGTCCATTGCGTTGATCGCCAGTGTTCTCTTTGTGCGCAGCCCAGCGTGGAGCACATTCATGGATCGCGTGCGCTTTGGTCTGCCTGTGATTGGACGCCTTGCCAAGCTCGCGTTTGTCGCGATGAGCTGCCGCACGCTGGCCACGCTGCTCGCGAGCGGCATTCATTTGCTTGATGCAATTGCAATCTGCCGCGGACTTTCCCGCAGTCCTCGTGCGACTGCGTTTTGGGATGCGATCGATGCGAAGCTTCGCGATGGCGGCTCATTCGTCGAAGCGTTACGGGAAGAAACCCTATTGCCTTCCACCGTGGTCGCGATGGTCGCAGCAGGGGAGCGCACAGGTCGTCTGCCTGAAGTGCTGAGTCGCTCAGCGGATTTCGCGGAAGAAGATCTCGAAACTGCTTTGAAACAAGCCACTTCCTTGCTTGAGCCCGTGCTCATTCTCGTCTTCGGCTCGATCCTCGGCGCGGTCGCCATCGCGCTCTTGTTGCCGCTCTTCTCAGTGGCAAAGGTTGTTGCGAACTAACGCACGCGTCCGGTCCTTATCGGTATGCTCCCGCGGTCGTCAAGGATGATGACAGAAGGGTAAGGGCACATGACTCGCAAGGATGACGCGACGGTCCGCCAACACACACACATTCGAGGTCAAGTTTTCAGGGATGTGACGCGAGAGCTTTCGCACGAACTCACACGCGCCGAGCGACTCGTCGTGATGCTGCGTTACAGCGAAGAGCTGACCGTGCTTGAGATTGCTGCGGTGCTTGAGATCGCAGTGATTGAAGTTGAACGCATGCTTGAACATGTCGCGGAGCGCGTGCGTCAAAGACTCGCACCGATCTACGCGCGACCAAGCATTCCCCTCAACTAAACGGACTCACGACCACGACGCAAGCAAGAGCGCGAGATCCGCAGCTCCGACGGCGCCGTCGCCATCAAGGTCGCCAGCACCAGAATCTCCCCACGCAGCAAGCAGTTGCGAGAGGTCGGCTGCACCAACGAATCCATCGCAATTAAGATCAGCGGCAACGCACGACGCAGTGGTGACTGCGAGCGAAAGTGTCGCGTCGCCAATCCCAGTTTCAGCGGCGACGGGATTCTCGCGGCAATAGAACTGCGGGAAATTCCCGCCTTGCTGCACGACTTTCGTCAGCGAGCAGATGGTGAAGCGAAGTGCCCCAGCGTTGACTGCATCTTGCAGAAATGCCTGCACATCCGCGCGGGCCACATCGAGTTCAAAGCGCAGTACGGACCCGATTGGCACAAGCGATCCAGCCTTCAGTCCATCGATCGAGCCCACCGCAAACGGATTCGGCGTCCAGCGTTCACGCACGGAGTTTGAAACATCAACCCACTGACCCTTCGCATTGGTGCTGATTGGAAACGCATTGCGCACACTTGGATTGAGCGCGCTCATGCCAGCGACTGTGTAGGGACTCGTTTCGATCCAATTGGCAAGCGAGAAGCCATTGCGAAATCCCGTGCCGT
>QWPU01000053.1 GCA_003671065.1 Planctomycetota bacterium
CGCGTCGTGAGACATGAGTCCTTCAACGGCAACGGCCTTCAAAGAAACGGCCTCCAAAGAAACGGCCTCCAAAGAAACGGCCTCGCGTTGCCGCGAGGCCGTTGATTGGTTTACTTCTGTCTCTCGCTTCTTACAGCGACTCAACTCCGCTTGCTTCGCCGATTTGAATATCGTCGCCAGTCGCGAGTGCGCTAGCAAGTCGATCCTTCACCGTCGTCACCGCGCCACCACCGCGACGCTCTGCGCCCAGTGCTTCAGCCTCTTGCGCGGCTTCGTCGAACATGGCGGCTTGCGCCTCGTCGTCGAAGTCAGGCACATCGACCAGACGCTTGACCTTCGCCTTGGAGTACGCGTCGAAACCCGTACCCGCTGGGATGAGGTGACCGAGCAGCACGTTCTCCTTGAGACCGAGGAGGTAATCAACCGCGCCGCGGAGCGACGCTTCGGTGAGCACCTTCGTGGTTTCTTGGAACGACGCGCCCGACAGGAAGCTCTCAGCTTGGAGCGATGCCTTGGTGATACCCAAGAGCAGCGTCTTCGCGGTCGCGGCCTTCGGCTTCTTCGCCTTGCAGCCTGGCTTGCCTTCAGCTTCCGCAAGCGCATTCGCCTCGCGGATCTCGTCCTTGGCAACCAGCGAACCGACTGGAAGGCTCGTTCCGCCCGCCTCTTCGATGCGCATCTTGCGTCCAAGACCTTCGTTGACATCACGGAACACGAACTTGTCGATCACATCGTTTGGAAGCAGCTCAGTATCGCCTTGATTCGACACGCGAACCTTGGACAACATCTGACGCAGAATCACTTCGATGTGCTTGTCGCTAATCGGCACGCCTTGCGCGCGATACACATTCTGCACTTCATCAAGCATGTAGACATACAGCGCGTCTTCACCCTTGATGCGGAGGATGTCCGCAGGAATGTGCGGCCCCTCAGTCAGCGCGTCGCCTGCGTCGATACGGTCGCCCGTGTGAACAAGCAGCGCCTTGCCTTGTGGGACATGGTGATCGTGCTCAATCGCAGCATCGCTCACCACGCGAATCGTCATCTTGCCCTTGCGCTTATCGCTGTGGAGCTCGACACGACCCGAGATTTCAGCCATGACGGCTGGATCCTTTGGAATACGCGCTTCGAAGATTTCGGTCACGCGAGGCAGACCACCGACGATGTCGGCGCTGCGTGCAACTTCCTTCGGTTGACGCGCAAGCATTTGGCCTTGCTTGATGGACTGACCATCCTTCACTTCGATACGCGCCTTCGCAGGAAGGTGGTGGAAGTCGAGGATGTTGCCCGCGGCGTCTTCGATGGTGAGCTGCGGATGCTTCTCGCCTGTGTGCTCGATGACGATCATTTCAGCCTGCTCGCCCGCACCCTTCTTGTTGTCCATGCGGAAGGTGAGATCTTCAACGAGATCCTTGAAGCGAACCGTACCTGACTTCTCGGCAAGAATTGGAGTTGCGTGCGGCTGCCATTCGCAGAGCACGACACCCTTCTTCACGGTCTCGCCAGTCTTGAACATCAGTTGCGATCCGTAGGGGACCTTGAACTTCTCGAGCTCGCGACCTTGTGCATCGACGACCAAGAGTTCACCGTTACGCTTGAGCGCGACGATGTACTTCGTGCCGTCTGCGTTCTCAACTGAGACTTCCATACAGTCGCGCAATTGGACGATACCGCCCGCAGTCGACTTATATGAGTTGTCGAGAATGCCGCGCGCCGCGATACCACCAGTGTGGAAGGTACGCATCGTCAACTGAGTACCAGGCTCACCGATCGACTGCGCGGCGATGATGCCGACAGCCATACCGATTTCGACTGGCTTGCCCGTCGACATGTCTTGACCGTAGCAACGCGCACACACGCCACGCGCGGTTGCGCATGTGAGTGGTGAGCGCACATACACGCTCGTCAGGCCGAGTTCTTCGATCTTCAGCGCGATAGGGTCGGTGATGACCTCGTTGCGCTTGACGATCACTTCGTCGGTCATCGGATTGATGATGGTCTCAACGCTCGTGCGACCGCGGATGACATCCTTGAGTGGAACGTCAACTTCTTCGCCCTTGTAGATCGCCTTCTTTGGAATGCCCGATGGCATACCGCAATCGTCTTCGAGGACGACCACAGATTGCGCAACATCGCAGAGCTTGCGTGTGAGGTAACCCGAGTCAGCGGTCTTCAGCGCGGTATCAGCGAGGCCCTTACGAGCGCCGTGAGTCGAGCTGAAGTACTCGAGCATCGAGAGTCCTTCGCGGAAGTTTGCCTTGATAGGCGTTTCGATGATTTCGCCGCTTGGCTTGGCCATGAGGCCGCGCATACCAGCGAGCTGCTGCATCTGATTGACATTACCACGGGCGCCCGAGTCAGAGAAGAGATACACAGGGTTGAGGTACTTGGTGCCTTCAAGCTTCTCAATCGAAACTTCCGCGCCGTTGTGGTCGCGTCGATCATGCTTGAGTGCATCAACGAGCTTCGCCGTCACCTGAGCGCGGCACTGCTGCCACAGATCGAGGAGTTGGTTGTGTCGTTCACGCTCGGTGATGGTGCCGATTTGATAGTTGTTCTCAACACGCTCAACGAGTTTTTGCGTCGCGTCAAGAAGCGCTTGCTTCTCGGCAGGAATGCGCAGATCGGTGAGTGCGAAGGAAAGACCAGAGACCGTCGAGTAGCGGAAGCCGAGTGACTTCATCGCGTCGAGCAGATCGATCGTCAACGACTTGCCCTTGCGAGCAAATGTGTCATCGATGACGCGTGCGGCGCCCTTCTTGCCCAGCGCGCAGTTGTAGAACGGCATGCCGTCAGGAAGAATCTCGCTGAAGAGCACGCGACCGAGCGTGGTGATGATGCGACGGTTCGCAGGCATCGGCTCAGTTGGCTTCTTCTGCTCCTGCACGATTTCCGAGAAGCGCGCGAGACGAATCTCGATCGGATCATGGAAGGAAATCTTGCGTGGATCGCCGTGCGGAAGGTTGAAGCTGTGGAGCGCTTCCTCGAAATCCTTGAAGCGCAAAGGCTTCGTCTTCGGCACATCGCCATGGGAGGTCGTGAGGAAGTACACACCCATGATGATGTCCTGCGAAGGACTCACGATTGGGTTGCCGTTGGCCGGGCTGAAGATGTTGTGGGTCGACATCATCAGCACATGGGTTTCAGCTTGCGCCTCAACCGAGAGCGGAAGATGCACTGCCATCTGGTCACCGTCAAAGTCGGCGTTGTAACCCGTGCAGACCAGTGGGTGGATCTTGATGGCGTTGCCTTCAACGAGCACTGGTTCAAACGCTTGGATACCCATGCGGTGAAGCGTCGGTGCGCGGTTGAGCATGACTGGGTGATTCTGAATCACTTGCTCAAGGATGTCCCACACTTCTGGATCGCGACGCTCAAGCATGCGCTTGGCGCTCTTGATGGTGTCAGCAAGACCATGCTCTTTGAGCTTGCGGATGATGAACGGCTGGAACAACTCGAGCGCGATCTTCTTGGGAAGACCACACTGCCAGATCTTGAGTTCAGGTCCGACGACGATGACCGAACGCGCTGAGTAATCGACGCGCTTGCCGAGCAAGTTCTCGCGGAAACGACCTTGCTTGCCCTTGATCATGTCGGTGAGCGACTTGAGCGGACGATTCGATGAACCGAGCACTGGGCGACGGCAACGACCGTTGTCGAACAACGCATCGACCGCTTGCTGCAGCATGCGCTTCTCGTTGCGCACGATGACCTCGGGCGCGTTGAGATCCATGAGCTTCTTGAGACGATTGTTTCGGTTGATGATGCGGCGATAGAGATCGTTGAGATCGCTCGTCGCAAAATTTCCGCTTTCGAGAAGCACCAAAGGACGAAGGTCTGGTGGGATCACTGGGACCACATCGAGGACCATCCACTTTGGCTCATTCGTCGAGTTGCGAATTGCTTCGACAATCTTCAGACGCTTCGACAGATCCTTCTGCTTCTGCTTGCTCTTTGTCAGCGCAAGATTCTCGCGGATTTCCAGGCCGAGACTCTCGAGGTCAAGTTGCTGCAGCAGTTCGCGCACAGCATCAGCGCCCATCATGGCGGTGAATGTCGCGGTGCCGTACTTGTCGACCTCTGCGCGGTATTCATCTTCAGTGAGCACTTGCTTGTGCTCGAGCTCAGTCGTTCCTGGATCGGTGACGACATAATCTTGGAAGTAGATGATCTTCTCGAGGTCTGAAGTCTTCATCGCGAGCAGGTTGCCCAGACGCGAAGGCATTGCCTTGAAGAACCAGATGTGCACGATCGGGGCCGCGAGATTGATGTGACCCATGCGCTTGCGGCGCACGCGGCTGTGCGTGACCTTCACGCCACAACGATCGCAGATGATGCCCTTGTACTTCGTGCCCTTGTACTTACCGCAGCCGCACTCGTAATCCTTCTCAGGACCAAAGATGCGCTCGCAGAAAAGCCCGTCTCGCTCGGGGCGATACGTGCGGTAGTTGATGGTCTCTGGCTTCTTGACCTCACCGAAGCTCCAGCTTCGGATGTCATTCGGACTCGCAAGAGTGATCTTGACGGAGCCGTAGTCGTTGACGCGGTCGTAGACGCTGTCGGACATCGAGGTAAACCTTCCAAATGAACCCGCAAGAGGCGGGGGGATTTCAATTCTGAACTTGTCGCTGACACACACGCACTGATGACACTGTTTTGACACCGCAGCAGAAGCCGAAGCTCGCCGCGAACACTCGCTCGTTACAGCAGAATGTTCTCGTCGCTGGCCTTCTTCTCAAGCTGGATGTTCATACCCAGACCCTTGATTTCGTGGCAAAGCACATCGAACACTACTGGCATTCCTGCCTGCAGCGTGTTGGTGCCCTTCACCATTGAGTCGTAGATCTTGGTGCGTCCTTCCACATCGTCGCTCTTGACGGTGAGGAGTTCTTGCAACACGAACGCCGCGCCGTAGGCTTCAAGCGCCCACACTTCCATCTCGCCGAAGCGCTGGCCGCCTGTGCGAGCCTTGCCACCGAGTGGTTGTTGGGTGATGAGGCTGTATGGACCCGTCGAACGCGCGTGAATCTTGTCGTCGACCAAGTGATGCAACTTCAAGATGTACATGAAACCAACAGTGGTTCGTTGATGGAACGGCTCGCCTGTGCGACCGTCGTACAACTGAATCTTGTAGTTGGCTGGCATGTGCGAGAGGAGCTCGCGCGGTGCACCAGGATTGGTTCCCGTGCTCTTGAAATCAGCAATACGCTTGCCAACATGCGTGTTCGCTTCCGCGATCGCTGCTGAGATTTGGCTTTCGTGCGCGCCGTCAAACACTGGAGTAATCGCCTGGAAGCCGAGCACTTGCGCGGCCCAACCAAGGTGGACTTCAAGAATCTGACCGACATTCATACGGCTCGGCACACCGAGTGGATTGAGCAACACATCCACCGCCATACCGTCTTCCATGAACGGCATGTCTTCTTCGCTCACGATGCGGGCGATGACGCCCTTGTTTCCGTGACGACCTGCCATCTTGTCGCCGACGCTCAGCGTGCGCTTGGTGGCGAGATAAATCTTCACCATTTCCAGCACGCCCGAGGCGAGTTCATCGCCGCGCTTCATGTGGTCGAGTTTGCGAGTCTTCTCAGCATTGGTCGCAATCACGCGCGGCCAGAATTGGTTGTAGATGACGCGCGCCTGCTCACGCAGATCGGCGGAACCCTTCATCCATTTCTCGCTGAAGCCGTCGATCTGCTCGACGATGACTTCAGGAAGATCGCTCTGGCCGACCTTCTGACGAGTGCTCGGATCGATCATCTCGGTGCCGAGGATGCGGTTGAGTTCACTGACCATCTTCTTGAAGAGATCAATGCGCTTGCCGTCCATCATCACTTCGAAGTCGGCCATGTCCTTCTTGAGTTGCTTCTTCTGATCGTCACTCAAGTGCATGCGTCGGCTGAATCGCTTCGCGCCGATGACGACGCCTTCAGTACCCGCAGGCACTTCGAGCGAATCGTTCTTCACATCTTCACCCGCGCGACCGAAGATCGCGTGGAGGAGTTTCTCTTCAGGAGAGAGTTCGCTCTTGGACTTTGGCGAAACCTTGCCGACAAGAATGTCGTTCGGGCCAACACGCGAGCCAACCGTGATGATGCCCTGATCGTCGAGGTTGCGCAGCATGCGCTCACTGACATTCGGGATATCGCGGGTGAACTCTTCGCGACCGAGTTTGGTCTCGCGGATTTCGGCGTCGAAACTCTCGATGTGAATCGAGGTGAAGACATCGTCCTTGAGCAGACGCTGGTTGATCACGATCGCATCTTCGAAGTTGTAACCATCGAAGGTGTTGAACGCGACGAGCACGTTCTTACCGATCGACAATTCGCCCATCTTCGTGCTTGCGCCGTCAGCGAGAATCTGACCTTCCTTCACCTTCTGGCCCAGCTTGACGACAGGCTTCTGGTTCTGGCAGGTGCGCTCGTTGAGGCCGACAAACTTGCGGAGCACATACTCGTCCGCGTTGTCGATGATGATGCGTTCGCTGTCGAGCGAAGTGACGGTACCAGCGCGAAGCGCCGTGACAATCATGCCCGAGTAAGTACCAACGCTCTTCTCCATGCCCGTGGCAATGCACGCTGGATCAGTCTTGATCAGAGGCACTGCTTGACGCTGCATGTTCGAACCCATGAGCGCGCGGTTGGCGTCATCGTGTTCGAGGAAGGGGATAAGTGACGCAGACACACCGACAATTTGCTTTGGGCTCACGTCGACATATTCAACTTCGCTTGCAGGAACTTCTGCAAGATCGCCGTCAATGCGTGCGAGCACGATGCCCTCAAGGGTCTTGCTGTCGCCCTTGAGCACGTCAGAAGTCGCAAGCACGCGCTTGAGTTCTTCGTCTGCGCGAAGCAGCTGAATGTCGGTGAGAACCTTGCCATTCTTCACTTTGCGATACGGCGTCTGAAGGAAGCCGTAGGCGTCGATTTCAGAGTAGATACCCAGCGACGCGATCAGACCGATGTTGGTGCCTTCAGGCGTTTCAATCGGACAAATGCGGCCGTAGTGGGAGATGTGCACGTCGCGCACTTCGAAGCCTGCACGCTTGCGGTTGAGACCACCAGGCCCAAGGGCGCTGAGACGACGCTCGTGGACGAGCATCGACAGTGGGTTCGTCTGATCGACGACCTGCGACAGTTCGCTGCGGCCGAAGAAGAACTCAATTGCGCTAGAGATGGACTTCGAGTTGACAAGATCAGCGATCTTCGCGAGATCACCAGGCTCGCGCGTCGACATGCGCTCTTGCACCGTGCGACGGAGCTTGAGGAAGCCCTTGCGCATTTCTTCGGTGGCGAGCTCATCGAGCGTGCGAAGACGACGATTACCCAAGTGATCGATGTCATCGACATGCGCCTTGTTGCGCTTGGCGCGCAAGTCGAGCATGTAACGAATGACCGAGAGGAAATCCTGCGCACGAATGCGCTGAACGCTCTCTGCAGGCACGACGCCTAGCTTGCCCTTTTCACCAGGCTCGAGGTATTCCTTGTCATGTTCGAACTTGCGGTTGATGCGGAAGCGACCAACGCGACCGAGGCGATAGCGATTCGAGTCGAAGAACTTCTCGGCAAAGAGTGTCTTCGCCTTATCGATCTGCGGTGGATTTCCAGGACGGAGACGACCGTAGATCTTGAGCAGCGCAGCTTCATGCTCAGTCACGCCGGCGAGGAAGTCGAGCTTCTCTTCGCTGAGCGTGTTGAGGATGAGTGGATCGCTGCCGTCGGTAATGACGCGAATCGTGCCAAGGTTTGACGCTTGGATAGTCGCAACCATGTCGCCGATCGGCGCACCAACGCGGCAGAGTTCTTCGCCGGTATCGCTGTCGATGACGAGTTCAGCGGCGTAATGCTCAGGCTTGAGCTTCGCGACCTTGATCTCTTCGACTTCGTAGAAGAGTTCGAGAAGGCGATCGGTCGACGAGTACTGCTCGTCAAGCGCGCGCAAGAAGGTGGTCGCCGCAAGCTTGGTGGACTGGTCGATTCGCATCGCCAGCACATCTTTCTTGGTGACTTCGAGTTCGATCCACGAACCGCGCTCAGGGATGATGCGCGCTTGGTGAAGCGGACGATCGCCAAAGCTCGAAACGATGGAGAAATCGACGCCAGGCGAGCGGTGGAGCTGGCTCACGATGCAACGCTCAGAGCCGTTCACAATGAACTCGCCGCCGCCCATCATGATTGGGATTTCGCCAAGATAAATCTCTTCTTCGGCGATCTCGCTGGTGCCTTCGCGGATCAGCTGGACGCCAACGCGAAACGGCCGACCGTAGGTCAGGCGCAGTTCGCGGCATTCGTCAGCGGTGTAGCGAGGCTCATCGAGCTTGTAGTACTTGTACTCAAGCCGCATCGAGCCGTCATAGCTCGCAATAGGGAACACTTCGCGAAGAAGTGCTTCGAGCCCCAGCGTGCCGCTGCGGTCGTCAAATGGTTTGTCGAGTTGCAAGAACCGCTTGTACGAGTCGGCCTGCACGCGAGTGAGATCGGGAACTGGAAGTGCGTCGCCGCGCTTCGAAAAGTCCCGAATCGTCTTAGATGACATCGACGAGTCCCCTACAAAGTAAAGACACCCGACCGGGAAGTTCCGGCCTGGTGAGGTTGATTCAGAGTGTGACCAAGTGTGTTAGCAATCGTGAACCGTGGCAAAGCGGAGGTGTTCCGCAGTTGAAACGCTGATTCTGAACGCAGAAGATCATTTAAGTACGCGAGATACAGACGGTGACTAGCAGTACTGACTGCCAGTACGAGGGAGAGGCTTTGATGTGCTGTCGGGGTCGATGTCCTGCTGGCTGATCGAGTCGTGTGCGGGTCGCACAGGATCGATCAGCAATGAACCGACACTCAGAAACTCGTGCGGCGGTGGGCGTCTCGAACATCCTCTGTCGGATTCGCAAGTGAGGATTGACTCTTGCTTGCGAATCAAACAGGGATGCCCAATCAGGGATGCCCAATCGGGGATGCTCAAGGCCCGCCCACCGCCCGCACGATACTTTTTGCTTACTCGAGAACAGCGTCGGCGCCAGCAGTCTTGAGCGCTTCGAGAAGTTTCGTCGCGTCGTCCTTGCTGAGGTTTTCCTTGACGGTCTTCGGAGCTGCATCGACAAGCGCCTTGGCTTCGGCGAGGCCGAGACCAGTCGCTTCGCGCACAGCCTTGATGACATTGATCTTGCTTGCGCCAGCAGCCTTGAGGACGACATTGAATTCCGTCTTCTCAACAACAGCGGCCGCAGCAGGACCAGCAGCGACAACCGCGCCAGCAGCTGGTTCGATGCCGTAGGTCACCTTCATGTACTCAGTGAGCTCAACAGCTTCCTTGATGGTGAGGTTTGCGATTGAGTCGCCGAGGGTCTTGATTTTTGCTTCGAATGTTTTCGTGTCTGACATGGTTGTTTCTCCGTGGCTTTCACCACTGTCGTGCCACCGAGAGGTGCCGCAACGCGCGGCATTTCATCCCGGGATCACACGGTTTGTCGTGTGAAGGGACCAGTCGGTGGCGGACTGGAATCGGGCAAGTGATTGATTTGTTCTGACGATGACTGAGCGGGAACTACATTCGCTCGGTCTTTAGTTACTGAGGTTTACGCGACTTTGGCAATCGTCTCGCCGGCTTCGAGCTTCTCTTGGATCGTCTTGACGACGCCCATGATGTTTCGTGCTGGTGAGAGGATGAGCGTGACGACCTTGCCTTGTGCTTCCGCACGAGTTGGGAAATCACTGAGGCGCTGCACGCCGGCTTCGCCGTCGTAATACTCGCCGTCGAAGATCGCGCCCTTGAGCACAATCTTCTTCTCGTCCTTTGCGACCTTGACGATCGCGCGAGCAACAAGAATCGAATTCTCCGCGCCCGTGAGCAACGCTGAAGGACCCTTGAGCGCCTTGTCGAGCGAAGCCAGTGGCCCACCCTTGAAGCTGCGGCGCGCAAGCGCATTCTTGACGACGGTGAGCTTGATGCCCTTAGTCGCAAGTGTGCCACGCATCGTTGTCACTGCCTTTGCATCGAGACCACGGATCTCGACAACTACTGCACCGGTGACGCCGACGAATCGACGATCGTACTCCGATGCAATCATGTCCTTAATTGGCTTACTCATGATTTAACCTTTCGGAGTTTGAACTCCTGCACTACGGAGTACAAACTCAAAGCGCGATTTGAACGCTCGGGCTCATGCAAGCAGAGATGGCGCACTTCTTGATGTAGTTGCCCTTCGCTGCGGATGGTTTGATTTTCACGATATTGGCGATAAACGCTTCGAGATTTGCAACAAGCTTAGAATCATCAAAGCTGAGTTTGCCAATGACGCCGTGGATGTTTCCACCGTCATCGTTGCGATACTCTTGCTTACCGTTGGAGTAGTCACGCACAGCGCCGACAACATCCGCGGCGACAGTGCCAGCCTTAGGCGAAGGCATCAGGCCCTTTGGACCGAGCACCTTGCCGAGCTTGCTGACGACGCGCATCATGTCTGGGCTTGCGACGGCGACATCGAATTCCATCCATCCGGCTTCGATCTTGGCGACAAGATCTTCAGCGCCTGCGTCCACGGCGCCCGCAGCCTTCGCTGCAGCAACCTTGTCCGAGACGCAGAAGCAGACGACGCGTGCGGTCTTGCCCGTACCGTGAGGCAGGGAGATCGAACCACGAATGATTTGATCAGCTTGCTTTGGATCGATACCGAGGTGAAGAACGACATTGACAGTCTGGTCAAACTTCGGAGACTTGAACTTGCGCAGTGCGCCAATCGCAGCGGCCGCAGGCACGGAGTCCTTTGAGAATGACGCGAGATTCGCCTTGCGGCGCTTCGAGTTAATTGGCATGGTTTAGCCTTCCACCGTCACGCCCATCGAGCGCGCAGTACCAGCGACCACTCGGATCGCGGCTTCAATGTTGGTGGTGTTGAGATCCTTGAGCTTCTCGACAGCGATGAGTTGGATTTGAGCCTTCGTGAGCTTGCCGACCTTCTCGGTGTTGGGCTTGCCCGAACCTTTTTCAACCTTGCACGCAGCAGCGATGAGGACTGAAGTTGGCGAGGACTTGATCTCGAAGTCGAATGATCGATCGGAGTACACCGTGATCACGCAACCAACAACGCGCCCGTTGAGCGCGCGTGTTGCATCGTTGAATTTTGTGATGAATTGGCCTGGATTGACGCCGTTTGCGCCAAGCACTGGACCAATTGGCGGAGCTGGAGTGGCTTTACCACCAGGCGCCATGATCTTGAATTGTTTTGTGATTTTCTTTGCTGCCATGGATCCGTGACCTCCCACCAATTTCAGTACTTTCAGGCGCACGCGGCCTTGGATACTGCGGACACTGCATCACTGCAGTGCATCGGTAGTTCGAGCGGTTTGAAATGTCGAGCCGAGCAATCTAGCGCATACTTTGCGCGTATGCAAGGGGTAGAACGACTCAAACTGCGCTCTTTCCCTGAGTTGAGACACTGAGTTGAAGGCTCGAGGTCGGGGCGCTCGGATCGAGAAGGTCCGGGCGCAACGAGGTGTTGATCGCATGCAGTGGCGAGGGTCGATCTTCGCCCATCAGTAGCGGGTTATCGCCCCCACACCGAGAGAAGCAGGGACAAGTCCGAGGCGCCAACTGCACCATTTCGATCAAAATCAGCGGGTTCCGAGGCACTTGCAGCTCCCCAACGCGCGAGAAGCATCGAAAGATCCCCTGCCGCGACGGTGCCCTGCGACGGTGCCGTCGCCATCAAGGTCGATCTGCATCACAGTGCCGGGCTTTCGGAAGGCGCTGGCAGGAATCACAGCGCGCGCGACTCCAGGACCTTCCCATCGCGCGATCTCGCCCGCGCCGCCGCCGTTCTCAAAGAACTCGACGCGATAGAGGTGATATCCCGCTTCAACTGCGACTTGGCCAGTGCGATCGACCATGCCGTGAAGACCATCGTTGTTCACAATCAGCTGACCATCGACATAGAGCTTCGAGCCGTCATCGCTCTCGGTTGAGAGGTTCCACACGCCCGTGGTTGGGATCAGGATGTAGCCCTCAAACACAGCGGCTACATAATCAGGTCGACCACTTGTTGAGAAATTACCGTTGGTTGAGACGATGTTAATGTTGGCGAGCACATCGGAGCCGTAGGGCGTGAGCGCTGCAAAATCAGGCAGTACTGTCGTGTCGCCTGTCAGCGCGTACCAGCGTGCGGGCATGCCGAGCGCGGGCGACAGGAGGAAGGTTTGATCAAGAATCGGTCGAACCGTGACATACACAGTTGCCAGCGACACAGCGTTTGTGGAATCGATGATCTTGTAGGTGAACGAATCGACACCACTGAACTGCGCGGCCGGGGTGTAGGTGAAAGTTGGCGATGCGCCGTTGGTGAGGACGATGGAACCACCGTTTGCGCTTGCGGCATCAAATGTCGCGATGCTGACCACACTGCAATTCACGAACGCATCATTGGTCAGCGGAAGGATCGTGACCGCCATGCCTTCGATGGTTGATGCCGCGTCATCGACGGCCTTCACACCAGCGTCATTGCACTGTGTTCCTGCAAGATGCGCGTTGATCGACGCGAGCGAGTAGGGGTGAAAGCGCAGCGAGACATTCGACATGCCGCCCGCACAACCGTGGCAATACGACATGATCGTGCCTTCCCACGCGAGCGTGCAATCACCCGAGCCGCAACCGTCAGCAGGCGGCGTGTGATCGTGCGTGTGAGGCGCGCCGAAGTTGTGACCGATCTCGTGCATGACCACCATCGGTTCCCAATTTCCATGGTCGTGATCCACGAGCGGATAGGGAAAACCGTAGCCAATGCCCGAGGAAAGTGCATACGCCCACTCTGGCACCGCGCATGTCACACCAACCCACGCGACGCCTCCACCGAGACCGCGACCGTTGAG